>JAAELY010000078.1 GCA_024226335.1 bacterium | reverse complement strand
TCTCGTTGAAGGCCACCAAATGGAAAGTACTTGAAGATGCAAAAAGCGATTCTCATGGTTTGTGCAAAGGGGTCGTCAAGCGGCGTAGGGCCTTCCGGGTGCCGGCCAAGATACCACGGAACTGACTCCGGACCTCGCACCGACAGAGGAATCGGCTTTGGCGATCTTCTCGCGCTGCTGCATAATGGGGTTCCGCGGCTGGCCGTGAAGAGGTCGTCATCCTGCGGCCGAGCCCGGTGGAAGGGACCGAATGAGATGGTCTACAGATCATGCGACTCGAGCAGCGCCCTTCGTCTTCGTACTCGCCGTCGGATCGCGACATGGTATACTGATGGCGATGCGGGTCGATGACATCCTCTGGCTTCCCCGGTTCATCGACAAAGTCGAGAGCAAGCACGGGATCCTGCCCGAGGAGGTCGAAGAGGTCTTCTGCGATCGGCCGAAGTACCGCAGGGCTCAGCGAGGCAGGGTCGAGGGCGAGGATCTGTACCACGCTTATGGTCAGACCGACGCCGGCCGTTACGTACTGGTTGTTTTCATCTACAAGACAGGCCGCGTGGCGCTCGTGATCAGCGCTCGCGACATGGAACCGAGAGAAAGGACGCGCCATGCCAGGAAGTAGGACGCCGATTCCGGAAGAGTTCGCATCGGCCGAAGAGGCAGCCGAGTTCTGGGATCGCCATTCGACCGCGGACTACGAGGACTTGATGGAAGACGTCGAGATGGAGCTTTC
>JAAELY010000077.1 GCA_024226335.1 bacterium | reverse complement strand
GGGCACGGTCAACTGCGTAGCCAGAAGCTGCGCCGGGCACGGTCAGCAGCGCAGCCCTGACTCAGACGGGGATGCGCGGGACACGGGCTCCGATGCGCACGAGAATCTCGTAGGCAATCGTGTCGACGGCGGTGGCGAGTTCCTCGACGGGGATTTCCAGACCGTCCCTGCGTCCAAACAGCAGTACCGATTCATCCACTCCGCCGGCCTCGAGCGGACCCGCGTCCAGCGTCGTGAAATCACACGAAACCCGGCCGACGATGGGAATCCGGGTCCCGCGGTAGCCGACCTCGTAGCGGCCGCCCGCAGCCCGCGGCAGACCGTCCGCATAGCCCACCGCCGCGGTCAGGATGCAGGTACCACGGGGCGACATGAAGACCCCGCCGTAGCCGATCTTCGCGCCCGGCGGAACGCTCTTCGAATGGCACACGCGTGCGCAAAAGGACATGACCGGCTCGAGCGCGTTACCGCCCTCGAGTGTCGGATCGGCGCCGTACAGGAGAAGTCCGGGGCGAACTGCGGTCGTCTCCGGGGCGGCGCCGCGCACCACTCCAGCGGAATTGTCGATGTGGATCCACTCCGGGGAATGGCCGCTCGAGCGGACCTGCCCGACCAACTCGCCGAACACACGCCGCTGCTCCTGGGTCGCGGGCGAATCGGGATCGTCGGCCTCTGCCAGGTGGCTCATTACACCTTGCAGTCGCAGGCGGGAAGAGCCCGCGAGCCGTTCCAGGAAAGCTCCGAGCTGGCGAGGCGAGAGTCCGAGGCGGCCCATCCCGGTATCGAGTTTCAGATGAAAAGGAACCGGCCGTCCGACCCGATTGGCCGCCGCATCGAGCGAGTCGAGGGCCTCGATGCGGCTGATCACCGGAACGAGATTCGTGGCGATCGCCTCGTCGGCCTCGTCGCTCCGCAAGGTCCCCTCCAGGAGCAGAATCGGCTGCAGGATACCGGCAGCGCGCAGCTCCCGAGCCTCTCCCAGCGTGACGACGGCAAACGCGTCGCAGCCCGCGCCCGAGAGGGCCCGCGCCACCGGAACGGCGCCGTGCCCATAGGCATTGGCCTTCACCACGGCGATGATCCGGCGATTGTCGGCGCGATCCCGGATCCAGCGATAGTTGTTCTCGAGAGCGGATAGATCGATCTCCGCCCAGGCGTGCTTCCGTTCATCCATCGCCGGGATCTTAGCCCGGTCTCTCCACGCGGGCCGTGCGGGGAGCCCGCGGGGCTTCTGGAGGATCGGTTTGAACTCCCCGTGTGCATCGCTTACCGTCGGCCCGTGAGGTTCGAACTCAACGGCGAGATGCAAACGACGGAAGAATCCCTCTCGATCCTCTCCCTCCTGGAGCAGTTCGATCTACAGGGACGCCGGGTCGCCGTCGCCGTGAACGACGAAATCGTTCCACGGTCTCGCTATTGCGAGGTGAAGCTCTCACCGGGCGATCGCGTCGAGGTAATACAAGCCGTCGG
This sequence comes from bacterium, assembly GCA_024226335.1. Taxonomy (NCBI): domain Bacteria; species bacterium. Next base: position 10,395 of record JAAELY010000077.1, on the reverse strand, counting down.
AGGTGGCTGATGTCTGAGAATTTCCGCCTGGGTGATCTGGAGCTGCGCTCGCGGCTGATCATCGGATCGGGCAAATACAAGTCGTTCAGGGAGAACCGCGAGGCACTGGATGCCAGCGGTGCCGAGATGATCACGGTCGCAGTGCGCCGGATCGACCTCAAGAAACGCGGTGCAGATTCACTTCTGGACCACATCCCGCCCGACCAGTTTCACATCCTGCCCAACACCGCCGGTTGCTTCACCGTGCAGGAGGCCGTCACCACGGCCGAACTCGCGCGCGAGTTGCTCGACACACCGCTGATCAAACTCGAGGTGATCGGCGACCCGCGCACTCTTTTCCCGGACAGCGCCGCGACCCTCGAGGCCGCGCGCATCCTTGTCGACAAAGGCTTCACTGTGCTGCCGTATATCACCGACGATCCGGTTGCGTGTATGCGTCTGGCGGAAATCGGCTGCGCTGCGGTCATGCCGCTCGCGGCGCCGATCGGATCGGGACTGGGAATTCGCAACCCCGCCAACATCCGCATCATCCTGGAAAGCGTGGACCTTCCGGTGATCGTCGACGCCGGCGTAGGCACGGCATCGGATGCGGCTCTGGCCATGGAACTCGGTTGCACGGCCGTGCTGATGAATACCGGCATCGCGTCTGCGAAGGACCCGATCAAGATGGCGACAGCCATGAAACTCGGAATCGAAGCCGGACGCCTGGCCTACGAGGCCGGACGGATGCCGCGCCGTCTACACGCGCAGGCCTCGAGCCCATTGGAAGGATTGATCGACGTATCGTGATCCCGCGCCTTTGCTACATCACTGATGGAGCTCGCGGAACGGGCGATCGGCCGCAAGATGAAGTCATCCGAGCGGCTTTTCTGGGCGGTCTTCGCATGGTGGTGTTGCGAATGCGCGACGCGAGCGGCGAACACTGGTCGCACCTGCTCGATGCAATCGAGCCGTTGCGGGCAGAGGGCTTGCACGTGCTCGCCAGTCGCAGACTCGACATCGCTCGTGCCTGGGACCTGGATGGAGTCCACCTGGCGGCAGATTCCGTTCCCGTCGAGGTTGCGCGCCGCTGGCTCCCGGACAACGCGTGGATTGGCTATTCGGCTCACTGTGCCAAAGAAGCGCAGCGCGTGGCCGCTCAGGGTGCAAGCTATGTCACCGTCTCGCCGATCTATCCAACGAAATCCAAGCCTGGAGCGCGCGCTCGGGGCCAGTCGTGGCTAAATGAGGTCACGTCTGGACTCGATATTCCGGTTCTGGCTCTGGGTGGAATCACGGCGGAGCGTGTCCCGGAGATGCTCTCCGCGGGAGCAAGTGGGGTAGCGGCGGTAAGCGCAATCGGCGCTGCACCGGAACCCGAGACGGCGGCACGCAGTTTTTCGATGGCACTGACGGAGGATGACTAGATGAACCGGACCCTACTATTGCTGGTACTGGCTGGAACCACGGTGCTCATGCAGCCCGGGTGGGCCGTCGCGGAAGACGCCCTGAACCAGCTACAGGAACGCATCATCGACGTGAACATGCGGGTTTCGCCGTCGGTCGTGCACGTCGAAGCCGCCATCCGGGTCAACAACCGGCGCAAACTCGTCACCGGTTCCGGATTCATTACCGGCAGGTCCGGTGTCGTGCTCACGAACCGTCACGTGGTCGATCGCGCCGAGAAGGTCAGTGTGGTCGTGCCGGGACGCGAAGGTCGCTATGAAGCCGAGGTCGTCGGTACCGACAAACAGACCGATGTCGCCGTATTGCGCATTTCTCCGCGCGACGGAGAGGACGAATTCCCCGCAGCCGCGATCGGCGACTCCGAATCCCTGAGAGTGGGTGAGTGGGTGATCGCGATCGGCAATCCCTACGGACTCCAGGGAACCGTCTCGCTCGGAATCGTATCCGCCAAAGGCCGCGACCTGAGTGGCTCGCAGATGCTCAATGACTTCATTCAGACCGATGCCATGATCGACCACGGCTCGTCGGGTGGACCATTGATCAATCTGAAGGGAGAAGTCGTCGGCATCAACTCGCGCGGTCAGGGGCGCGGTATCGGCTTCACGATCCCGATCAATACTGCCAGGCGAGTCGAAGAGGATCTGCTCGCGCTGGGCAGCATCGCACGCGGCTACCTGGGCGTGACGATTCAGCCGTTCCCGCGAGAACTCGCGCGCTACTGGGATCAGCCCTCGGTGCACGGCGTGCTCGTCGGTTCTGTCGTTCGAGGTTCGCCCGCGGAGGCGGCCGGTGTGCACGTCGGCGACATCATCCAGACCATCGACGGCGAGGAACTACGCGCAGAAAAGCCCGACGACCTGGGCCTGTTCCAGCGAATGGTGGCTCAGATGGACGTGGGCAAAGAAGTGCAGGTCGGAATCTTCCGCGACGAGAAGGTGCAGATGCTCAATGCCAAGCTGACGGCACAGCCGAAAGTGGTGCCCGACGAGGAAGAGACCGAGCACGGATTCACCGTCCAGGAGGTCACCGAGAGTCTGTTTCGCAGCCACCGCTTGAGCATGCGCCAAGGCGTGCTCGTGTCATTCGTCGAAGGCGGCTCGGAGGCGGCCGAGGCTTCGATGAACCAGGGCGATCTGGTCGTGCAGATCGAAGATCTCGAGATCAAGGGCCTCGACGACTTCAGGGAAGCCGTGAGCAAGCTCTCGAACCAGCCTTTTCTGGTGCGTGCACTGCGCGGCGACGATCTGCGTTTCATGCTGATCGTGCCTCGCTCAAAAGACGCCCCAGCTGCACCGAGTGCGGATCCTAACTCCTAAGGACTCGTCTCGAGAACGCTGGCCGCGGCGGCCGGTTTCGCGATCCAGTGGCGCGGTGCGCGTTCGAAGCGCGCTTCGAAGCGTGTGGCAAGCTGTGCGGAGAATGCCTCTGCACTCCCCGCGCTCACCAGGTGCAGCGTACAGCCTCCCCAACCAGCACCGGTCATGCGCGATCCCAGGCAACCCGGTAGGTCTCTCGAATCCTCGACCAGTGCGTCTGACTCGGGAATGGTGACTTCGAAATCGACGCGCAGCGATTCGTGGGAAGCAAAAAGCACCTTGCCCGCGCCGCCGCGATCTCCGGCGCGAATTCGCGCGGCGAACTCTCGCACGCGCGCGTTCTCGCTCACGACGTGACGTGTGCGGCGAAAAACGATCGGATCGACCCGGCCACCGACGGCTCCCAGATCACCGGGACGCAGGCTCGAGAGCGATTCGATCGGCCGCGCGAGCGCGACGGCCGCCTGCTCCAGCGCCCGCTCACACTCATCCCGTCGCTGCGCATAGCCTCCCTCGCGCAACTCGCGGGTCACTCCCGTGTCAAACACCACGATCTCGATGTCGCCCGGGATTTCGACTGAAGCTGCCTCCTCGCTGCCACAATCGAGCAGGATCGCGCAGCGATCGCGCCCGCACAAAACGGCATAGGGATCCATCAGGCCGCACGGCACGCCCACGAAATCGGACTCCGCGCGCTGGCAGAGGCGAGCCAGGGCGGGCCTTTCCTCGCTGCGGATAGGGGAGCCAGCGGCCGACAATAGAGCCAGCGCGAAGGCGGCTTCCAGCGCAGCCGAACTCGACAGACCGGCGCCCACGGGCAGGTCCGTTTCCACCCGAGCGTCGAAGCCGCGCGCGGGAATACGCCCATCCGACACCAGTTCCCGAGCCACGCCACGAGCGTAGTCGAGCCAATGCCCCGTTGGGGGGGCGTCGAGTTTCTCCCGCACCTCCCCGTGCTCGCGAGAGGCTCCGCGAACCATTCGATCCGTGCGGAAGCGCAGCCAGACCCGCGTCTCGAGGTCGATGCCCACCGGCAGAACCAGCCCACCGTTGTAGTCGGTGTGCTCGCCAATCAGATTCACGCGTCCCGGCGCTCGGGCCGCGCCGGTGGCCGGCTGCCCGAACGGCTGGTCAGCGCGAGAGTGTCGATTTTCAGCCGACAGGCCTGAACCCTTTCCCCGGGCTCCCCGGGTGGATGCTAAATATCTGTGGATGGCATGCCGTCCTACCGGGCACGGGCTCCTTGTCCTGCCAGGAGATCGTACGCATTGCCGGACCGGGCAAACTGGACGCGGGGGACCTGGATGCACATCGCTGGAATCAGAATCGCAATCATACTGCTGGCGGTCCTGCCCCCGCTCGCCCTGGCGAATCGGGAGTCCCGTCGCACGCCGATCGTGCGGGCGGTCGAATCCGCCGTACCGGCAACTGTGAATATCACCACCACACAGCCCGTCAGTCAGCTGGTCAATCCGTTTTTCAGAGGCGATCCGCTATTCGAGCGCTTTTTCAATCGCTATCTGACACGCAACTCCCGGCCCGAACAACATCTGGGAACCGGCGTCATCATCGCACCACCCTACGTGCTCACCAATGAGCACGTTCTTGCAGGATCCGCGCATATCCGTGTCACTCTCAGCGACAATCGCGAATTCGAAGCAGAACTCATCGGCAGCGATCCCTCGAGCGACCTGGCCGTCATTCGCCTGGTCACCGACGAGCAATTGCCGAGCCCGACGATCGGCGATTCGGACGACGTCATGATCGGCGAAACCGTGATCGCCATCGGCAATGCGTTCGGCCTGAATCACACCGTGACCACCGGCGTGCTTTCTGGAGAGAACCGTTCGATCCGAACGGGTTCGCGCGAGTACCACGGTTTTCTCCAGACCGATGCGAGTATCAATCCGGGCAACTCCGGTGGTCCTCTTCTCAATCTCGATGGGGAGTTGATCGGCATCAATACGGCCATTCTCGGCGAAGCCGAAGGGATCGGTTTCGCAATTCCGATCAACCGCGCGCGGCGCATCGTCGACGATCTGATCTACTACGGTGAAGTCGTCCCTACCTGGTTGGGAATGCGCCTTCAGGAAATGACACCGGCACTGCGCGGCGCCCTCGAACACGAAGGCAGTACGGGAGTTCTGGTTTCCTACGTCTTCGACCAGTCACCCGCAGATCGCATCGGCGTACGCGCCGGTGACATCCTGCTCGAATTCGACGGCACCCGGCTGATGTCCATGCGCAACTACTTCGAAATCCTGAGCGGGTTGACGCCCGGAGATCGTGCGAATCTCAAGATCGAGCGTGGCGACAAGACGCTGAACCTGAAGATCAAGGCCGTCGCCTTTCCCGAGGAGCGCGCGGAGGAGCTGGCCGAAATCCTGCTCGGGGTAGAGGTCACCGAACTGAACCAGGACTTGGCAAGACGCTACGGGATTCCGGCCAATGTGAGCGGACTGGTGATCAGACGGGTCATTCCGCGCAGTCCGGCAGCCAATTCAGGATTGCGGCCCGGCGACGTGATTCTCGGTATCAATCGCGATCGGATCGAAGATCGCGTTGCCTTCCGACGCGCAGTGACTAAGCTGCGCGGGCGACCGCAAGTATTGCTAACCGTCAAGCGGGGCTTGAGAGACGGTTCAGTAACCCTGGAACTCTCGTAGGAGATGAATCGATGATACAGCGCATATCCATCCTGGCCGTCGTGACTTTTGCCACTGCGGCCGTCTGGTTCGTGGTCCAACCGGTCGGGCTCGAAATCCGCTTGACCGAAAACCGGGCGCACGCCGAGACGGGCGCGCATTTCTGGCAGGATGGAGACGGTAGCAGTGCTTCGATGCGCCCGGAGTCACTCGCAGATCTGGCCGAGAAACTCTCCCCATCGGTCGTCAACATCAAGATCGAACGCAAGAGCCACGGCGGTGAACTCGGCGGCCCGGAAGAGTTTCTCGAGGAGTTCTTTCGCAAGCCGGGCAAACGCGAGCACCCGAAACCCCGTCCGCGTCGCTCGATCTCGTCGGGTTCGGGTTTCGTGATCTCACCAGATGGCTACATCGTGACGAACAACCACGTCGTTGAAAACGCCGATAAAGTGATCGTCGCATTCAGGGACGGCAAGGAAGCGACCGCCACGATCATCGGTCTCGATCCCAAGACGGACATCGCGCTCATCAAGGTCGATGTGCCCAAGAAGCTCACTGCGGCGGCACTGGGCGACTCCCAAACGGTGCGCGTGGGTGATTCGGTCATGGCCATCGGCAATCCCTTTGGTCTAGATCACACGGTGACCGTCGGCATCCTGTCGGCAAAGGGTCGCAGTAGTTTTGGCGGTCACCAGATCGCCGGACCCTACGACGATTTCCTACAGACCGACGCGAGCATCAATCCCGGAAACTCCGGGGGGCCGCTGATCGACATGAAGGGGCGCGTGGTCGGCATCAACACGGCGATCGCCGCAGCCGGCCAGGGCATCGGCTTCGCGATTCCCATCAACATGACCAAGAGCCTGCTTCCCCAACTGCGGGAAACAGGTAGCGTGACGCGCGGCTGGCTCGGAGTACAGATTCAGCGGGTCGACGAGCCCATGGCGCTGGCCTTCGGTCTGGAAGAGCCCGAGGGTGCGCTAGTCGGCCAGGTATTCGAGAACAGTCCCGCCGAAAAGGCCAAGCTGAAACGCGGTGACGTGATCATCGAGTTCAACGATTCGAAGATCAAGGATTTCAATGACCTGCCGCGCATCGTCGCGTCAACGCCACCGGGTTCGGCCGTGGGCGTGGTGGTTCAAAGAGAAGGCAAGCGCACGAAGCTCACCGCAGTACTCGAGAAGATGGAGAACGACGAAGTTCAGCTCGCGTCCGCGGAGTCGCCAGCATCCAAGTGGGGTTTCGAAGTCCAGAAGATCACGCCCCAGGTGGCCGAGGAATTGGGACTCGACGAATCCGACGGTGGCGTCGCAGTGACCGAGGTCGACCCGAACTCCGAATCCGGACGCGCAGGTCTTCGACCAGGTGACGTGATCATCGAAGCGAATCGCGAGCCAGTCAGAACACCTGCCGGACTCGAGGAAGCGCTCGAGGACGCCCGCGAACACGCAGTACTGCTCGTGCAGCGCGGGGCAACCACTCTGTATCTGGCAGTGAAGCGGGACGAGTAGACCCTCAGAGCATTCGAGAATTCTCGTCAGTCATTCTGATAGCGGGGCGGACGCTTCTCCAGGAAGGCGCTGATTCCCTCGCGAAAGTCCTCGCTGCGAGTCGCCAGGATCTGATTGCGGTCCTCCATGGCGATCGCGGCATCGAGGCTGCCAGCATCGATGCTGTGGTTCAGGCATTCCTTCGTCAGCCTCACGCCAATCGGGGAATTCGCAAGAATCTCCTGCGCGGTCGCACGACCCGCCGCTTCCAGTTTCTCGTCGGGTACGACCTGGGAGACCAGCCCGGTTGCGAGCGCGCGCTCGGCGTCGATGAATTTGCCCGTGAGCAGAAGCTCTGACGCGAGCGAAGCGCCGACGAGACGCGGCAGAAAATAACTCACACCGACATCGCAGGCGGAAAGCCCGATGCGAATGAAGGCGGCGTTCATGCGCACCGACTCACCCGCGATTCGCACATCGGAAGCCAGCGCCAGCGCAAAGCCACCACCGCAGGCCGGGCCGTGAACGCAGGCCACGAAGACCTGCGGTACGCGTCGCATCTTCATGACGATCTCGCTGATGCGTCGCTGCCCGCGCAATCCCCCGCTGATGGTGGGTTTCCGATCCGGACTCGCCGTGGTTTCCTTCAGGTCGAGGCCGGCGCAGAAGCCACGGCCTGCGCCCCGGATCAGCACGACCCGCGCGTGCTCGTCGTGAAACAGCGAGTCGATAAACTGGTTGAGGTCCTCCACGAGTTGGGGATTCATCGCGTTTAGCGAATCCGGGCGGTTGAGGGTCAGGCATACCAGGCCGTCGTCTTCGCGTTCGATCAGCAGAGTTTCGTAAGCGTCACTCATCGTTTGCTCCTCGCCGGATCAAAGAGGACACCCGGATTCAAAATGGCGTGTGGATCGAGTTCACTTTTTGCAGCACGCAGCACGCGCGCAAAGGAATCTGGTCTCTGCTTGTCGTACCAGGCTCGGTGATCCCGGCCCACGGAATGGTGATGGGTAATGGTTCCGCCCCATGCGATGACCGCATCCGCCGCGGCTTGCTTGATCTCGGCCCACTGTTCGATCTCACTGCCGCGCTTGGCGGGTGCCATGATGGTGAAGTACGGAGCCGGTCCATCCGGATACACGTGAGTGAAGCGACAGCTCACAGAACCGCCTCCGCACACGCGTTGCAGGGCGTCCCGGGTTGCACTCATGACCCCCGCATGCAACGCGCCGAATCGCTCCCAGGTAATCGAGGTCTCGAAGGTCTCTGACAAAACCCCGATCGCGACCATCGCGTCGCGCGCGTAGGGAGCTCTGATGAAGGAGTTGCGCCACGCACCGGACTTGCCTTCGCGCGAGGCCGCCGCGTCGGTGCGCGTGCGGATGGCGTCTTGAGGTACGACACCGCCGTGATCGCGACAGAGTTCAGCGGCGCGCGCGATCCAGGCGTCGAGTGCGTGATCGGCGGATTCGAATCCCAGAATCACCAGGGTCTCGCTGCCCGATCCTCCTGCAGAAGCAGCGGCCTCGTTGGCGTCCAGAAGACGGCAGTTCGCCGGTTCGAGGCCCGATTGCGAAAGGGCGCGAACGGCGCTCACGGCGGATTCGAAATTCTCGAAGCTGACACTCGCATTCGCCCGAAAACCCGGTCGATCCTGTAGGCGCATCCAGGCCTCGGTAATGATCCCAAGCGTCCCTTCCGCCCCGATCTGCAGGCGATCCGGACTCGGCCCGGCACCGCTCCCGGGCAGTCTGCGACTTTCGAACCAGCCGCTGGGAGTGAGCACGCGCATGGACTCGACGAAGTCGTCTATGTGGGTATAGCGAGTGGCGTAGTGACCACCGCTGCGCGTGGCGATCCAGCCTCCCAACGTGGAGAACTCGAAGGACTGTGGAAAGTGGCGCAAAGTGAGGCCGTGGGGCCGTAGCGCGTCTTCGAGGGCGGGGCCGTAGATTCCCGCCTGGATGCGGGCGGCGCGGCTTTCGCGATCGATCTCGATGACCTCGGACAGACCGGCCAGATCGATGCTGATCACTCCAGCGTACTCGTCGCCAACCGAGCACTCGACACCACCGACCACACTGGAACCACCGCCAAACGGGATTGCGGCCAGATTCGCATCAGCACACCAGTCGAGCAGCGAGACGAGCTGATCTTCGTCGTCCGGTATTGCGACCCAGTCCGGGGGCGACGAAAATTCGCGCCGAAAACCGCGCACGATATCTCTGTAGGAGCGCCCGTACGTGTGACGTGCGCGCTCCCAGGGATCGTCAGTCAGGATGGACTCGAGTCTCTTCGGCCGCGCAATGCGCGGAACGGGCAGATCAATTTGATCGATTTTGGGATAGGGCTCGACGGTCAACTCGCGGCCGAAACGCTTCCCCAGGCCCACAGCGAGTTTCCCACAGGTCGCCTCATCCGGCCCCTCATCATCCCAGCCCCAGCCCCAGAACTTCATCCGGCGCGTTCCCGGATCGTTGCCCATCCGCTCTCCTCTCCATCGAAACGAGGTGCATTATGATGCATCCCGACAACCGGCGGGCAAGCGCTTTCGAACGCTGCGCCGGCTGCTAGTTTCTGGGCATGGGGATTGTCAGACGCATTCGCGGGATTCTTCGACCGATCTCGTCTTTCGTGCTCCTGCCGGTGACACTCGCCATAGCCAGCATCTGCGCGATCGTTCATTCGCTCGCGGGTGCCTCTCCGCGAGACGCGCACATCTGGTACCGAGGCGTAGCCCAACTCGGCCTTCGCCTGGCGGGCACGGAACTGGAAGTTCACGGACTCGAGAAGCTGAAACCGGGGCAGGCCTACGTGGTGGTCGCAAACCACGAGAGCAATATGGACCCCTACACGCTGCTCGCGGGACTTCCCGAACTCGTGCTGCGCTTCGTTGCAAAGAAGCAGATCATGAACATCCCCATTCTGGGTCATGCGCTGCGCATGACGGGGAACATCCGTGTCGACCGCACGGCAGCGAGATCCGACGTCGAACGCCTGCGTACGAATATGTCCCGAAGAAACGAAGATGTTTCGATCCTGTTCTTTGCCGAGGGCACGCGGGATCGCACGGGCGCTTTTCGGGAATTCCGCAAAGGCGCTTTCGCGACCGCCCAGCAGTTCGATCTACCCGTGTTGCCAGTAGCGGTGGCCGGAACGTATGCGGTCTGGCGACCGGAGAGCCCGGTGATCCGGGAGGGACCCGTGGTCGTAGAAGTGGGTGAACCGATCCCGGTCGAAGGCGTCGAATGGAGCTCTCGCGATCAATTGCGCAAAGAGGCCCACAAAGCAGTCGGAGAGTTGCGGCGTCGCGCCCGCAAGCGCCTTAGAGAAAAGGGCGTGGATCCGGGCGGGGTCGACTAGGGAACCTCTGCACAGGGAGGCTGCGGCTGCGAAGCGCGATGCATCCGCCTGCGCTGCGTCGCGCGACCCTCTGCAGATCTACGGATCTGCGATCGGATCACGCTTCTTGCTCAGGCGGCGACTCCCGCTTCTCGC
>JAAELY010000076.1 GCA_024226335.1 bacterium | reverse complement strand
CGTTCCGCACACGCTTCTCAACCACAATCTCGACTCGATCGAAACGAGCGAGGGGCTGGTCGTCACTATTCAGTACTACGAGAATGACGACTATCAGGTCGACAAGGTGCGCTCGCATACGTCTGCCGGCGACACGACGCGCTACTTCTACGACGCCTACTCCGATGCACACCAGCCGGACGTCGATCACCGAACGACGATTCGCTACGGGAACGGCATGGTGGAGCGATACCTTCACGGCGACGGATTGCTCTATCGCACGGAGGTCTTGAACGGTCAGTACACCGAAAATCTGGCGTTCATGCCGAATACGGCCGATCCCGGGCCGTCGGAATGGTGGCGTCTGTTCGACTACAACGACGACTTCCAGATGACGAGCGTGTCGTACACGACACGTGAACGGTATCTAGCGGATCCGCATCAGTCGCGGCGGACTCTGTACTTCTACGACACGACCAATCCCGATCGATTCCAACGGGGAAATATGGTCGCGCAGCACACGTTCCCGGACGTCGCCAATCCACACTCGTCGCCGTTCACGGAGCAGGTGACGCTCTTTCAGTACGACCCCGTGACAACAAAGGTCGTCGCTTCGACCGACCCGTTGGGCAGAACCACGAGGCGTAAGTTTGGTCACCACGAGCTGGACTACGACACCGCGCGGAGCCTCCCCCTGCTTGCGGGTTGGGAGATTCTCGGGGACCAACCTGCGGACCCGACGCTCTGGGACCAGGGCGATCTGAACGGAGACGGAGCGGGGGGCACGTACGAGGTCGTACAGGTCGTCGCACCTATCGGCGAGATCGAAGAGACACCGGGAAACCCCGTGAGCTTCGAACCCACTACAACCCACAACTACAATGTCTGGGGTCAGCGCATCGCGACGCACCGCCCCGATGGCATCGTCGAGGGCTTTCGTCATCTGCACGGCCTGCTCGAGGAGACGACCGTCTCCGCTGGCGGCGAGGACTTGACGACGACGCTGGAGCGAGACTCCCTGGGGCGTGTAACGCGGAAGATTCACCCGGACAACAGTGTCGAGGAGTTCGCCTTCGATGCTCGCGATCTCATCGTCGGGCATACGCGTACGACGACCGGACAGATCGAGCACGCGGAGTGTGCGACGTTCGGAACGATTACGGCACAGTGCTCCGATCACCACGGAATCACCAACTACTTCTTTTACGACGGAGCGGGCCGGTCGGTCGGTATGACGCGGCCACAGTTCGACCGGCCGACGACGCCATCGCTGGCGGCGAACGGAGACAAGACGGACTGGGAGTTCTTCGTCGACTACGACGTTCGGGGAAAGCCGACGACGGTGGAGCGCAATGTCCACGACTCAGCCGGGCAAGTCCTGAGGAGCGGGCAGTGGACGCAGACCTTCGACGCAAGAGGGCGGCGTTCGGGCGTTACGACCCCGAGCGGAGCGCAGCACACCTTCGGCTACGATGCGTCCGGCAACCAGATTCACTGGCAGTGGGTGGGCACTGGGGACGATGGCAGCGGTAGCTTCGAGCAGTTCTACAACGACTTTGGGCAGCTCGAGCTCGAGATGCACCCGATTGCCTCGAATCCCGGTGGGGCTCGCGATAGTTCGACCTACTCCTACGACGGTTTCGGCCACCTTCGGCAGGAGACCGATCCGGCGGGCATCGTCCAGGAGTACGAGGTTGAAGCGGGCGGAAGGGTTGCGGTACGTCGCCTGAAGCAGGGGACGGATGTCATTCACCAGGTGACTTACGAGTACGACGTGTGGGATCGGCTCACACGTGAGGAGCGGACCCGCTCGATCTTGCTCGCGAACGGGCAAGTCTCTCCGGTCACGGGCACATCGATCATCGATCGCTACGGGTACGGCGAGCGCGAGGCCGGCCGACTCTGGACGCTGCGTGACGCTGCGGGCGTCGGGCGTCTCGAGGCGCGTGAGTACGACGACTTGGGCCGGTTGCGAGCCGTCTCTGCCGGATCGGGCAGCGAAGTCGTCCGGACCGAGTATGTGCGAGACGTCATGGGGCGCATCCTTTCGGAGACTCGCATCCACGACGGAGAAGGACGTCCTGGGCCCACTTCGCCGAGTGCATCGACTTGGACGTTCTCCTACGGGCAGTATGGCTTCCTCGCCCGCAAGGACAATCCCGTCGGCGGCTACGAAACCTACGCGCACGACGTCGCGGGGAACACTGTGCTCGCGCTCCGTTCGAATGGATTGCGGAGGGGCATGACATGGGACTCGGCTGGAAACATGCTCTCCTCGCGAGAGATGGGGGGCGCGCTCGACCGGATAGAGGAGTTCGAGTACGACCTCGCCGGCCGGTTGACGCGGCACACCGATGCCCGGGACAAGGAGACCGTGCTGGGCTACGACTCGCTGGGCAGGCTGGAGTCGCGGTCGCGACCGGGCACGGGTCTCGAGTCGATGGTGTACGACGCGGCCAACCGCCTTGCGACGAGGAGTGGGCCAGGAAGCCTGCAGGTCGCCTACGAGTACACGCCACGCAATCAGGTCGCCAAGATCACCGCATCGGGTGCGGGTCCCGCGGTGACGCAGACGTTCGAATACAATGCCCTGGGCGGCGTGCGATCCGCCCAAGATCTGGTTGCCGGTCGCCCGACCGTCTCTGTTTCGCGCGCACAGTCCAGCGAAGGCTGGGTCGCGGAAGAAGTGATCGTCGGGATCGGGACTACGTCCACCTTGACGATGGTCGCGAACGGCGCCGGCGAATCGACAGAGCTGACCTATCCGTCAGCGTACGGCGTTGAGATAGATCGGGATTCGCTCGGCCGCGTCGAGGCATTGCGGGATGCTGGGACGACCGCGGTCATCGCGTCATTCGATGATCCGTATGGAGCGGGTGAATACCGAAGGGTGACGTGGGGAACAGGCGAGGTGCAGACCGTCGAATTCGACGGCGCAGGCTTCGTGACTCGGCAATTGATCGAGTCGTCGGCTGGCGTTCCGCTCGTCGATCGTGGTTACGTTTACTCGCCGATCGGGGAGATGCAGTCACGCTCGGAGGCTAGCACGGGTGTGACCGAGACCTTCGGCTACGACAAGGCGTCGCGGCTCACTGATTGGACCTACAACTCAGGCTCTGGTGTCACACGGACAGTTTCGTGGGAGCTCGACGATGCGAACAACTTCGAGGAACTCGACGACAGCCTGCTTGGCGTGGTCTCGCCTGAGCGTTCCGACGCCAACCAATACACGTCGTTTGCACCCCATTATCCGTCGATCGACTACGACGATCAGGGGAACGAGACGGACCGCGACCTCGCACCGGGCAGTAGCGATCTCAACTGGGATTCGCTCGGTCGTCCGTTCTCCCGCGCGGGTGCGCTAGGTACGACGGACTATCGCTACGGGCCTTTCGGCCGGCTTCTCGAGCGATCATCGCCGTCGGCGGGGCTCGAGCGGTTCCGGTACCTGGGGAGCGTGCCGATCGAAGCGGAGGGCGCGTGGGGGCTGAGGCGCTTCGTCGTCGATCCGCGCGGGCCTTATGCGCTTGCGTCCTACGACGGCCTGAACACGAGCTACTACGACATCGATCCGAGCGGGAACGTCGTCGGTGCACACGGTGGGAGCGGCTCGCCCAAGACGGTGCACTACGATCCGTACGGCATTGCGCGGGCCGGGGGGGCCGGCGCCGAGGTGTCTGTGGCCGACTGGGGCGGCGAGCCGATGTTCGCGGGACGCTTGTTCGACTTCGAGCACGAGACGTACGCCCTCGGGCGTCGGATCTATGATCCTGCGCTCGGCCGGTTCGTCTCGAAGGACCCGCTCGGTGAGCGTGGTGGCACGAACCTGTACGCCTATGCCGGGGCGAATCCCTTGGGATTCACTGATCGGCTGGGGCTGAGTCCTGATCCTGCGGGGGGGCACCGTGAGCCGGTGGCCCTGACCGAGCGGGCGTTCAGCTTCATCGCCGGCCGGCTCGAGCGTATCTATGGTCGGCTCAATATCTGGGGCGGCGAGTTGGCCGAGGCGATGGACCGATTCGCGGACGAGCTCGAGGTCGATGGCCCTGCTTGGGAGGATCGCTCGCGTTCGGACCAGGTTGCGCTCCTCGAATCAGCGCTCGAGTCGCAGCGTGGTGCAATCGAGGAGTCGGTCGGGGTGACGCAGCAGGAGCTGCAGCAGGGCCTTGGGCAGTTGGAGGGAGCGTTGGCGACGATCGAGGCGCAGGGGCGGCTCGAGCAACTGTCGATGCTCTTGGACCTGCCTGGAACGGCGGCTGAGTTTGTTGCGACCCAAGCAGGCGCGTCTCCGGAGCTCGCTTTGGCGATCGGATTCGTGGCCGGTTCGGTGACCGGTGGTGGTGCCGGTGCGATACGTCGAGCGCATGATCTGTACGAGATTGGGCTTACGATGCGCCGGGTTCACGGGGCCCTCGATGCCGAGGCTGCTAGAAGGAGAACGACGGCCGTCTTGAGGACGAGTGGGGGAGACGTGGTCGCGGGCGGCGGACGGGACCTGGATCGGGGTCAGCGCGCGCTCCTCGCCGGCAACGACATTCCGGCGAAGTTACCGGGTGCCCACGCCGAGGTCACGGCGCTTCAGCACGCCGCAGAGCAGGGACTGACGCCGAAGGCGATCATTGCAAGTCGGCCCTTTTGTGCCGACTGTGTGGCAGCCATCGAAAGCGCGGGTGGTAGGCTGGTTTGGCCGGACCGAGCCGTATGGCCTTAGCATCCCGGCTGCGAAGCGGAGTTCGAGGACGGGTATGACGGGGCCGAGTGATCAAGAGAGTCGATTTCGGGATCAACTCGACGCGCTCACACCAAGGCTGCGTGCGACGTTTGCACTGGCTTGTGCCGAACGATTGCTGCCCTTCTACTCGGAGTTCTGTCGGGAGACTGGCGAAGGTGAGCCAGCGACAGCTCTCGCGAGCTGCGATCGACTTTGGGACTACTTATCGGGGGAACCGTTCGCCGTGGACGTGGCGCGGGAGGCTCAGCGTTGTCTTGATCTCATCCCCCCCGAGTACGGGCCGGGTTCGACCCGGGCCTTCGCCGACGATGCTTGCGCAGCCTTAGCGTTCGCGTGGAGGTCATTGGAGACGAGTGATGGCTATGAGGCCATGGCAGCGGGGCGACGCACGCTCGCGAGTATCGACTACCACCTTACGACCACTCTCGACATCGACGATACGGAGGCGCTCGAGCACCCGCTCATCCACTCAGAATGTGCCCGTCAACAGCGCGACTTGTTTGAGCTGGCGTCGTCTCCCGATCGCGTGGCTTTGCGCGGCTTGCGTACGAGGGCTGTCGGGGAGTCCGAGGTCTTGTTCGATTTGAACACGGTCACTACGGGTGAGCATCCACGGACGGCACTCACTGCTCCGCCCGGCCTTCTCGATCTACGCCGAAGACTCGACGCGTTGTCCGTGGAGCAGCGGGCGAGCTTTGCCGCGGCGTGTGCGGAGCGCCTGTTCCCGAGCTACGAGGCATCCTGGCGCAAGACGGGGGTGGGCGACTTCCCGAGTGCCAGAGCCAGCCTGGATAGACTCTGGGAACACCTCACGGGGACGCTCACAACCTGTGACCCAAGGGCTGAGTTGGCGGGGTCGCAGGGCCTGGTGCCGGGTGACGATCAGCAGGGCTCGAGCTCCGGTCCCACGGGAGATGCTTGCGTCGCGTTGGCTTATGGCTGGGAAGCGCTGACGACCCGAGATGCCCAAGCGGCGTTGTGGGCTGCGGGGGCCGTCTTCGAGGCCCTTTGGGGGCACGTCGTCGCACTCTTGCGACTCCGGCCGGGGGAACTCCGTGCCGCCGTGATGGGGCATGAGCTGGTTCAGGCTGAAGTCGCCCGGCAGGAGCGGGACCTCGCGTTGCTCGAAGCCGCGACGGGCACTGAGATCATCCGTCGTCTTCGAACCCTGGCGCTAAGTGAATCGAGCACTCTGTTCGGAAGCTAGGTGCTGTTGTCCGAGGAATCTGCTGGCAGCGCCTTGTGAACACTTAGGTCGACGACGACCCAGGGACGCGGTGCGCTCTTCATCCAGAGCGGGTCGTGGTCTCGAAAGTGCATTCTCGTTCTCGTACGGCGAGTGGCTCCGACGTCGACCAAGGGCCCGCACTATCGAGAGAGGCGAGAGAGATCGAGACTCGGTTCGATCCACATAGCGCGCTGTGGACGAGGTGCGCGAGTCAGCGGTCAAGCGCTCGGACGGAGGACATTCGTTCCGTTTGAGCGAGCGAACCCACAGCTCGTCCCGGCGAGCGTCAACCCGGCAGCGAGCCAGTTCGCACCCCGTGCAGGAGTGGCTCCCCG
>JAAELY010000075.1 GCA_024226335.1 bacterium | reverse complement strand
GGAGCTCCCACAGATCAGGACGTGCGCGATTGACGTATCCGGCACCTCAGATTCATCAGGCTAAAGTTCGCATCTTCGTTCGGGGCCGATCCTCCCCTCGATGCGAGCCGAGACCCGCGCGCGGCACCGACAACCCCGTTTCCTCTCTCCCCGAGGAGTTCGCAACTCCGCCCCACTCGGGGAGCCACTTCGTTCTGGAAGTACGAACTCGCTCGGCGGAGCGGGTGACAGCGGCCTGGGGGACACTGGGTCCAAGCAACCGACGCAAGCCCCGGCGTGACCGCGACCTACGCCGTCTACAGTCCCTACAGAAAACGCTGCGCACGTGGCCCAGATGGCAGCGGAGCGCATTCTAGCAAGCGGTGGGCGCGCCCGTCGGCTGGAGAGGGCACACGCCTCCCCCATCGTGCTCCGGCTTGACCTCTCTCGTTGACGCTCCCTAGGCGGCGCGCGAGTACCGATGGTGCAGTCCACCGAGCACCGGCGTCGCCACGATCTCCCCCACTCGCTCGACTCGCCACGCGACCGGCGCGTTGCCGCGAGCTATTGATGCTTGCGGCTCTCGCCGCACGGCCAGAGCACACGTTGCGCATCGGGGCGATGGGCGGGTGATGGCCGAGTACGCTGGCCGACCTGTCTCGACACGCAACCGCGGAGTCGCTACGCACTCAACCGTCTACTTCAATGCAAGAGGTAGAGCCAGGCGCGCTGGTCGCCCCTCAGATCCTTGACCTTCTGGTACATTGCCGCGAACGACTCCAAACTGTGATACGTCTCGGGATACCTCTCGGTCATCAGCGCAATCGTCTCACGTCCACCCTCGAGGTCGTCCAGCTCCAGCTGGGAGCGCAGCAGAATGGACAGGATAGTCTTTCCGTACCTCCCCGCCTCGTGGCGCGAACTGAAGTCAGAGAGCAGCTCGACGACGCCCTTGTGATCGCCGCGTTCGAACAAGATCAGAGCGCGATAGTACTCTGCAGTGATCGTGGCCTTCTCGTGTCGTGCCAAGTGTGCTGGAGACAAATCCGCAACAATGTGGCCCTCCTCGAGTTCCTGGAGGAATTCCTCGAAGACTGCAAGCGCCTCGCCCTCTTGCCCTGCTCCATACCGACAGACGCCAATTTCAACCCGGCTGATCTCCCAGTGTTCGGTGCCTGGCTGGATCTGCTCATACACCCGGATTGCGGCCACGAAGTTCTCTTGTAGACGCAACTGCTCACCTTGATCGAACAAACTCTGATGCGCACCCTCGTCACCGGCCTCGATCCTCCTATCCTCGAAGAGCCACTCGATGACCCCGACGCAAGAGTTCGACCCTACGGATTCGACGCGGATCCGGCCCTTGTATCGGTTCCGGCGGTAGATGTTGAAGACGTCGTTCGCCTCCACGCCGTGGCTCGAGCCCTTGTCCATCCGCACTCGCGTTGGCTCTGCGGCTGAGTCAACCTCCACTACCTTGCCTGTGATCCGGGGCCATTGGACAGAGTCCGTTGCCGGCCCCCGTGCGGGGGGCTCTGCTACCACCTCCGCGGCAGCCTGATCCCGATCAGCGGGCTGCCTCTCGGGCTCTTCGGGCGCCGGTGCCCCTTCAGCAGCCTCGGGGATGGGCACCTCAACCGACTTGCAGCCCGCACTCCCTAGCGCGCCGACGGCAAGTGCCCCCGTGAGGGCCACCGAGAGGAATCGGGAGTGTGTCATCGCGGCCTCCAAGGTAAGCGTCCGGAGCGCCAGCGAAGCTGGCGCCATCCAGTCAGATGAAAGGTGCTGACCATGTAAAGAGTCGACGAGACATGTAGCGGACCGGGCGTGCGCGTCAGCGATGGCGGGTG
>JAAELY010000074.1 GCA_024226335.1 bacterium | reverse complement strand
TTGCGACCCCGACGCTATTTGTTGCTGGGATGACCCGGTGAACCCGTGCCCGTGAGTTCGCGCCGGCCGTCTCGATTCGGGCGGCCTATGGTGGTTTGGGCTACGATTGAACGATAGGAGGTGAGCCTATGGAATATGCGGAATTCATTGAGTCGAAGTTTGCCCACGACTCTCCAACGGGGATACCGGACCCGCCGACACTGAACCCCCAGCTATTCGACTTCCAGCGGGACATAACCCGATGGGCGTTGAAGCGGGGACGGGCGGCGATCTTCGCCGACTGCGGTCTCGGTAAGACCCCGATGCAACTTGAATGGGCGAAACACGTACCGGGCCGCGTGCTGATCGTTGCCCCGCTCGCGGTGTCTCAGCAGACGATCCGCGAGGGTACAAAGTTCGGAGTCGATGTTACGTACAGCCGGGACGGTGAACTATCGGACGGCGTCACGATCACCAATTACGAGATGATCGACCGATTCGATCCGGGGGACCTAACCGGGATCGTTCTGGACGAATCCTCGATCCTGAAATCTTACACCGGCAAGATCCGAAATCAGATCATTAGCGACTTCGGCTGCGTCCAGTTCCGTCTAGCATGCACGGCAACCCCGGCACCTAACGATCATATGGAACTCGGGAATCATGCCGAGTTCATCGGGGCAATGTCGCGGACGGAAATGCTCTCGATGTTCTTCGTCCACGATGGCAGCGAAACGCAGAAGTGGCGACTGAAAGGCCACGCCGATTCGGAGTTCTGGCGCTGGCTTTGTACGTGGGCCGTGATGATTCGCAAGCCGTCCGACCTCGGATACTGCGACGGGAATTTCACGCTTCCACCCCTGGAAGTATCTCAGCGATCGGTCGGCGGGCCAGCGTCAAGCGGGATGCTTTTTCATAAGCAGGCGATGAGCCTACTCGAACGCAGGCAGGCGCGGAAGGCTAGCCTTGATGCGAGGGTCGCGGAGACTGCCGAGTTAGTCAACGCGATCGAGGGCCCGTGGCTCGTATGGTGCGACCTCAACGCGGAAAGCGCGGCGCTAACAAAGGCCATCGCGGGCGCGGTGGAAGTGAAGGGATCGGATACCCGCGAGCATAAGACCGATTCGATGCTCGGGTTCTCCGATGGCAAGATCCGCGTACTCGTCACGAAACCGAGTATCGCCGGGTTCGGTATGAACTGGCAACATTGCGCGAACGTCGCGTTCGTCGGACTGTCGGATTCTTACGAGCAGTATTATCAGGCGGTGCGGCGATGCTGGCGGTTCGGGCAGGAGTCCGCCGTCCATGTTTACGTCGTAACATCCGACGCCGAGGGCGCAGTCGTTAGTAACATTCAACGCAAAGAAAAGGATGCCGAACTGATGGCGGAAAAGATGGTGGAGCATATGCACGGGTACAACGAGGAGAACATCAAGGACGGGCGCCGCGTCCGCGAGCGGGCCGAGTCTGACCGCGCAGCGGGCCCCGGGTGGGAATTGATCCTCGGGGATTGTGTGGATCATCTCGCGTCGGTCGACTCCGATTCGATCCACTACAGCGTGTTCTCTCCGCCGTTTTCGAGCCTCTACGTCTACTCCGATCTGACCGAGGACATGGGGAACTGTACCGGCGATGCCGACTTCATTCAGCACTTCGGATACGCCGTCAAAGAGTTGTACCGGGTACTGAAACCCGGGCGGCTGCTCTCGTTCCATTGCATGAACCTACCGACGTCGAAGGCGAGGGACGGCGTTATCGGCATCCGAGACTTCCGAGGGGAGTTAATCCGGCTGTTCTGCTCGGAGGGTTTCATCTATCACTCCGAGGTGTGCATCTGGAAAAACCCCGTCGTCGCGATGCAGCGAACGAAGGCGCTCGGGCTGCTCCATAAGCAGATCGTCAAGGATAGCTGTATGTCTCGGCAGGGCATCGCGGACTACCTCGTAACGATGCGGAAACCCGGCGACAATCCCGAGCCTGTCGAGGGCGAACTAGACGAATACGTCGGCGAGCCGGGCTCGTTTGTCCAGAGCGGAAAGCTCTCTATCGACATTTGGCAGCGGTACGCCTCGCCAGTGTGGATGGACATTGATGCGACCCGGACATTGCAAGCCGCCGCGGGCCGTGACAACCGAGACGAGCGCCATATCTGCCCGCTACAGTTAGACGTGATCGAACGGGCGATGCAACTATGGACGAACGAAGGGGATCTAGTGCTATCCCCGTTCGCTGGTATCGGCTCCGAGGGGTACGTTGCAATCCAGACCGGGCGGCAGTTCGTTGGTATCGAATTGAAGCGTTCGTATTGGACGGCAGCGATCGAGAACATGAAAGCCGCCGAGGCCAGCGCGAAACAGGGGCGGCTCATATGAACTACATGGACCTCAATCTCGAAGTCGAACGCGCTGACCGTCGATGGGGCAGGCCGGCGAGTTCCCATGAGACCCTCGGCGTGCTGCTCGAGGAGTTCAACGAGTTCGAGCAGGCCGTCCACGCGAACGACCTGGAGGCGGCGAGGCGTGAGGCGCTACAGGTCGCGGCGGTGGCGATGCGGTTTGTTCTCCACCGCACCGTCCGCGAGGACCGCGAAAACATCGAGCCGGTGTGATAGAATGGGTGGGTTCCCTTCCGGGGGGGCTCTCCCGGTGAGGGGCGGTGGCGGAGTTGATGCCGTCGCCTGCCCCGAACCGACATCAACGGGAGCGTAGATGGCAGACCAGCCCAAGATCCCACCGATCGAACCCGGCCAGTATCTTACCGCCCGCTCATGGTGGAAATTCCAGACCCTACTCAAAGACGGCCCGACCGCTCCGCGGGCGTGGGTGCGTATCGAAACCCGCATGGATGCTGACCTCATGGGGTTGCCACTCCGTGACCAAGCCTGCTGGTACCACACGCTAAGGGTGCTCGGAGCCCACGGCGGGGTAGCGCCAAGGTGTCGGAAAGCTATCGCCAAGCTGGCGGGATGGTCTCGCCAAGGTTCCGTTGAGGGGTTGATATATCAAGGTTTCTTGCAAGTTCACGCTACCAAGGATGACGCGCTTGACTGGGTAGAGAGGACAGGACAGGAGAGGAGAGGACAGGACAGGAGAGGATCGACTTCCCTATCGGGAAGATCGAAAGATACGGTCACGTGTCCGAAACCGGACCCGCGACCCACGCTGGAATTGGTCCCGTCGAACGGCGAACCGAGCAAAGCCACCCGGACGAAGCGCTGGCGGGCTCGATTCGATTCCCACTTCTGGCCGCCGTACCCACGCAAGGCGAACAAGGCCGCCGCCCTGCGGGCCTACATGAAGCACCAGCCGAAGAAATATTCCGACTACGCCCCGACCCTGAAACGAATCCTCGCTTTGCTACAGGCCAGGATTGACGGCGCGTGGGCGAAGCGTGAGAAAGAGCTAATCCCGCAC
>JAAELY010000073.1 GCA_024226335.1 bacterium | reverse complement strand
CTTGTTGGCGGTGAGGAAGGCGTCGATACAGACACCGACGGACTCACGAACCTGCAGGAGCAGACCGCAGGGACCGACCCCAACGATTCCGACACCGACAACGACGGACTGCTCGATGGGTTCGAGGTCAACAACGGCTTCGACCCGTTGGTCGGCGGTGAGGAAGGCGTCGATACCGACACCGACGGACTCACGAACCTGCAGGAGCAGACCGCAGGGACCGATCCCAACGACTCCGACTCCGACAACGATGGACTGCTCGACGGATTCGAGGTCAACAACGGATTCAACCCGCTTGTTGGCGGTGAAGAGAGCGTCGATACAGACACCGACGGACTCACGAACCTGCAGGAGCAGACCGCGGGAACCGATCCCAATGACTCCGACACCGACAACGACGGACTGCTCGACGGATTCGAGGTCAACAACGGCTTCGACCCGTTGGTCGGCGGTGAAGAGAGCGTCGATACAGACACCGACGGACTCACCAATCTGCAGGAGCAGACTGCGGGAACCGACCCCAACGACTCCGACACCGACAACGATGGACTGCTCGACGGATTCGAGGTCAACAACGGATTCAACCCACTAGTCACCGGCGAGGAGAGCCAGGATCCCGACGTCGATGGCCTGAACAATCTCCAGGAGCAGGCGCAGAGTACCGATCCGAACGACGCCGACAGCGATAGTGATGGACTGAACGACTCCGATGAGGTCTTCCTGCACTCGACTGATCCGAATGACTCGGATTCCGACGACGACGGTCTGTCCGATGCGTTCGAGGTCAACAACGGTTTCAATCCACTGGCTGGTGGAGAGGAACTGCTCGACCCTGATGTGGACGGCCTGACGAATCTACAAGAGCAGGCCGCCGGGACCGACCCCAACGACTCCGACTCCGACAACGACGGACTGAGTGACGGCGAGGAGGTCAACACTCACGTCACCGATCCAAATGACACAGATACGGACAACGACGGATTGCTGGATGGATTCGAAATCGCCAATGGGTTCGATCCACTCGTGAGCGGGGAGGAGTCGCAGGACCCGGACGTGGACGGACTCGACAACCTCGGCGAACAACTCGCGGGGACCGATCCCAACGATCCAGATAGCGATAACGACGGACTGAGTGACGGCGACGAGGTCAATACCCAACTCACTGACCCCAACGACACGGATACCGACAACGACGGACTCTTGGACGGCTTTGAGGTCGACAACGGTTTCAATCCACTGGCACCGGGCGAGCAGACAGGGGATCCCGATCTCGATGGACTCAGCAACCTGGCTGAACAGGCGCAGGGAACCGATCCGAACCTCGCGGATACCGATTCAGATGGCCTGACTGACAGCGACGAAGTCACAGTCCACGGCACTGATCCGAATGACGACGATAGCGACGACGATGGACTGCTGGATGGCTTCGAAGCCGCTTACGGTTTCAACCCGCTACTCGGCGGGGATGAATTGCTCGATCCTGACATCGACGGACTGACGAACATTCAGGAACAGACGGCCGGGACGAACCCAAACGTCGCAGATACGGATAGCGACGGACTCAGCGACGGAGACGAGGTACACATCCACCTGACGGATCCTAACGACACGGATACCGACAACGACGGCTTGGTCGATAGTTTCGAGACCACCAACGGCTTCGATCCACTGATCGGCGGAGAGGAGAGCATGGATGGGGATACGGATGGCCTTACAAATCTACAGGAGCAAACCCAGGGAACGGATCCGAACGACTCAGACAGCGATAACGACGGTCTGAACGACGGCTTCGAAGTAATCACCTGGGGCACCGACCCGAATGATCCCGACAGTGACAGCGACGGCCTGAACGACGGCTTTGAAGCGAACAACGGTTTCAACCCACTGGCTGCGGGCGAGCAGACGGGCGACCCGGACAGCGACGGCCTGAACAACCTGCAGGAACAGGCGCTCGCGACCGATCCGAACGATGCGGACAGCGACGACGATGGACTCGACGACGGTGATGAGGTGGCGATTTACAGCACCGATCCAAACAATCCCGACAGCGATAGTGATGGATACAGCGACGGAACTGAAGTCGCAGCAGGTAGCAATCCAAACGACTCGGGGAGCCAGCCCGCGACACCCATACCCATCCTGCCGTGGCTCGGGTATTGGGCTCTGCTCACAGCACTCGGCCTGGCACTCGCGTCTTCGCGTCAAAGCCGACAAGCATCGTGATCTACACCCGCATGGTTGCATGGGTCGGCGTCCTGGCCCTTTGCGCTTCGAATTACGCCATTGCAGATGAAAGCGTAGAGGGATTCTTGGAGCGTTACGAAGCGGCTCTGGACCACGGTAACGTCGCCGAAATCGCGAGGCTGTACGAGAATCCAGACCCGACTCGCGACCGCAAGCTACGCGTCTACTTCGAGAACGTCGTCGCGGAATACAACGCGGAAATCGAGAATTTGCAGATCATCGCCAGGGATAGTTCCGATAGTTTACGCATCCGATTCGACCGCCGTGATCGATTCACAGATCGCGAGACAGGCAAGCGCATCGAGAAGAGCGCGTCGCACGAGAGGTTGCTGCGCAAACGCGATGGCTTCTGGAAATTCGCGAAGCAGCGCTGAACGCCGCGAGAGCTAGCGCAGGTTTCGCACGTAGCGCAGCCCCCGGACAGTCGAACTCACCTCTATCGAACGCTCGCGCTCCGTCGACCGGGTCGCTGTGCCATCCCAGTACGAGTAGGTCATGAATAGTCGCAACCGCATGCGACCGGGGGAGATGACTTCGCGGGCTAGAAGACGGAAGCGCAGGTCGACACGCTCGCGGCGCATATAGCTTCGTTCGAATTGCGCGCGAGTGAGCTGAAGCCCCAGGCTCTGATAGAGAGAGAAATCCTGCTCAGAGACCGCGCGTTCCCACGCCTCGAGAAAATCTCGAACGTCACGAACGGCCGGCGCAGGCGGTCGACGGGCGGGTTTTGCAACGGAACCTGCGGTTTGAAACTGGTCACGCAAGGGCCCGGATGCGGACGCGACAGTCGGCAGCGGATCTCCAACAGCAAACGGCTTGAACACAGGAGTCGACGCGCGTTCCGAAGGGTCTGCGACCTGCGCCTGCGCAACCGGGACTTCCGCAACCGGCTTCTTCGCGACCTGCACCTGCGCGGGCCGCTTCTCGACGACTGGCGCCTGCGCAACCGGGACTTCCGCAACCGGCTTCTTCGCGACCTGCACCTGCGCGGGCCGCTTCTCGACGACTGGCGCCTGCGCAACCGGGACTTCCGCAACCGGGACTTCCGCAACCGGCTTCTCTGCGAGCGGCACCCGCTCGGGAATCTTGCTCTTGGGTGGGGGCTCTGGTCGTGTGGGCTCTTGCTTCCGCACACGGGCGATGCGCTCTTCGCTGTCGCCATTGATTTCTTGCGATGAGACAGCGGGAGGAGGCCCTTCGGGCTTGTCGAACACACCGCTGGTGTACAACGCGTAGCCACTTCCCCCGAGCAAGGTGACTCCGGCCAGTGCCGCGGCCGCGGGCCAGATGCCATTGCCCCGGCTGGATTCATTCCGCGCGTAGATATCGTCTAGCTCGTCATCAGGAGGCGCCACCCAGTCGACGGCGCGCACCGCCACAGGGGTGCTTTTCGATGCGACCTGCACGGTGACACAACCCGCAGCGTCAGAAGAAAGGATCCGGCGCTCGAGCGCCTGTACGGCTTTACGAGGCGAGTAGTCTGCGACCAGTTCTCCGATCTCGCTTTTCGTCAGGCAACCCAGCAGCTCGGTTGAACACAGGACAAAAGCGTCCTCGGGCCGGGCCTCCACTCGCAGAATTGTGGCGCCCTCTTCCCGGTCGGCGCCAGAGCGATCTCCGGTCAGGCACTGTGCGCGCCTCGAACGAACCCGGAATGCCGCGCAGTCTCCCATCCAGGCGAGCCAGGCGGTGCCGAGAGGCTCGAAGATCATGGCGACTGCGCTGACTCCCAGGCTGGCCATCGCCGGATTTCGGCTGGCCTGTGTCGCGACCGCCTCTCGCGCCTTGCGCATGCCGATTTCGAGGCGCTTCAGGGGAGAAGCCGGACCGGAGAGAAAACTCTCGCCGAGTGCATCTACACACAGGGCACTCGCAACGCCCCCGGCCCCGCGATCGTGGCTGCCATCAGCGACGATGAGCATGATCTCACCGGACTCGCTGCGAAATTCTTCGTGGGCGCCAGTCCCGTCGTGTCCGTGCGAACCGACGTGCCTCAGAGACGCGGTGACGAGCCGCTCTGCCTCTGGAAGTGCCACCAGGCTTCGCCTCCCCGCCATGCAATGCCGTTTCGAGGTCCTTCCGCTGGTCGGTCCAGCGGATCATCGGCCCCAGGATGCTGCACAGTCGATTATAGGACGTGGGCAGCCGTGCAGGAATGGTCCGGGACTACTCCGCAAGCCCCGAGCGCAAGCAGAAGCCGACCAGCAGCATGCCCGCAAGGAAAAGCAGCTCCGAGCGGGGCTCCGGAATCGGGGCAGCTGTAGCTCCGTACGGAACGTCTTCGCCGATCTCGCCAGAGAGCTTGGCTCGAATGGCAGCATCGAAAGCATCGAAATTCGCGGCCGGAATCACGAACGCGTTGGCACCACCGATTACGTTATCGACATAGAATCCGAGGGCTTCGGGCTCCTCGTTCAATATGACAATGCCGTTGATCGTGTCGACTCCCGCAGCAAGCGCCGCATCGCGGGCCGCGGCGGTATGCGCCGGATCGTCCTTTGGGTCGTTCTGCGAGCCGTCGCCGGAAACATCCATGATCTTCAAGTCGCCTTCGAAGCCGTTGTCTTCGAACAGCGGCGTACCGAACT
Organism: bacterium; assembly: GCA_024226335.1. Classification (NCBI taxonomy): domain Bacteria; species bacterium. Next base: position 10,822 of record JAAELY010000073.1, on the reverse strand, counting down.
CGATTGCAGATCCGGGTCCAGTCTGACCTTTGCCCGAGAACACCGGACGCGCGGCGATCGAAACCAGATTCGAGAACTGGGTCGCGTGCATCTCATTATCGATCAGCATCCAGTCAATCGCGATCTTGTGTTCGCCCACACCGGACCAGTAGATCAATTGCACGGCCGTCGCCCCGAGGCGCCCACCCGAGGTATCCAGGATCTGTGCTACGAGGTCAGCGTCGCGAAAAGCATTCACATACCCACTGCGCTGCAAACTGAACTCTGGCCCGTCCACGCTGCCCGAGACATCAACCAGTAGCTGCAACTCGACATCGACCAGGACCGCACTGGCCTCGCTCGCGACCAGCAGGACTCCCAGCGCCAAAATCAGCGCAACAACACCCAATCGATTCCCCATGGTGGACCTCCGGGGATTTGCGTGCGCAGGAGCCAGTAACTCAGGAGCGATACCGGCGTTTTCGTCACCAAATCCCGATCAATAGATCCTACCTCAAATTCCACTGGCAACTCAAGCACTTAGAGACGCACCCCCGATAACCACAGGGGCGAAAACGCTGTGGAAACAGGCTGAATGACGAACCAATTGCCTCGAAGTTTCCGGCTCTCGATTCGCTCGGAAAGCGGTCCGAAACTCGGGTTGCGCGGGCGTCAGGCCTGGTCGAGGGCGATCAGGATCTCTCGAATCAAGAGATTCTTCGGATGCTGCCTTTGGAGCTTCTTGATCTCTTCGAGCGCGGGCCGAGCGGCTTCGGTATTGGGCCCGTGTCGGAGAAGCGAACAGCGCAGGCGGCGGACCTTCAGATCCACGTCATCGGGCAGATACTTCTCGGCCCGAAGCAGCTTCGATTCGCATTCGCCGTACCGGTAAGTCGAGAACAGGAGTTCGGCCTGTAGAGCGTAGGCTTCGCCGAACTTCGGGAACTTTCCAAGCAACGAATCCAGTTGCTTCTCGGCGCGATCGAAATTCCGCAGTCCGACGTCTTCGGATGCCACCAGGAGCATGAAGACGCCTTCCTTGCCCAGGTTTCCGGCTTCAAAAGCCGGCAAGACGCGGAACAGATAGGTCGATGCGAGCGTGTTGCGCGGATCGATCTTCATTGCCTTCTTCAGCGAAACAGCAGCTTCCTTTGGGTTGTCCCGCATGAGCTGAGTTGCCCCGATATATCCGCGCAGGTACGACTCCGTCTTCAAACCGCGGAACTCGTGTTTGGCCGCAGGTGCTTCGAGCATCTTCTCGAACTGCTCTTGTGCCTCTGCAAAACGTTGGAGGCGCAAGAGCGCGAATGCGCGTTGTGATCCGCCCCGCAGACCGTCCGGAAACAGTTTCGTGACCAGGTCGAATGATTTCAGCGCGTCGTCAAAGCGGCCGAGTGCGTAATACACCAGACCGAGATCGAGTTGGTAGGCAGCGCTCGGGGCCAACCATTCACCCACGAAGTCGAGTGTCTTCAGCGCCTCTTCGTGTTTGGCGTCGCGGTAGAGGCGACGACCGTCCTCCTGGCAGACGCGGACGATGCAGCCCTGGAGTCCAACACTCTGTTTCAGCTCACCCTTCTCGGCCAGGGCGCGACAGCTCTTTGCGCACTGAGGATCCGCCCGGACGACGTCCGGGGCTAGCGCCAGCAATAGAACCGCAAGCCCCAGCCACTTCATCGAATACTGCTCTGCTTGAACGGGTTCAGGCGTTGAATCGTCTCGTCGCGTGCCGGACCCACGCCAAGAAGGTCGACAGGTACTCCGAGTTGGTCTTCGATCCATCGTACGTAATCCCTGGCAGCGGAAGGCAGGTCTTCGGTCCGTCTCACTGAGTTGATCGCCTCGTCCCAGCCGGTGAAGCTCTGGTACACAGGCTCGCAACCCTCGAGCAACTTCAAGCTCGCCGGAAACTCGTTGATTTCCTTTCCTTCGACGCGATAACCCGTGCAGACCTTCACTTCGGACAGGCCCGTGAGCACGTCGAGCTTCAACAAAGCCAGGCCCGAAATGCCATTCACTCGCGCTGCGTGACGCAGAACGACCATATCCAGCCAGCCACAGCGACGTTTTCTGCCCGTCGTCGCACCGAACTCCTGACCGATCGTCCCCAGGTGCTGCCCCGCGGCTCCGGTATCTTCTGTCGGAAAGGGTCCGCCACCGACACGAGTCGTGTAGGCCTTGGTGATCCCGAGCACGTAGTCGATGCGCGTGGGACCAATACCAGCCCCCGCGCATGCGCCACCAGCAAGCGTCGTCGAAGAGGTCACAAAAGGATACGTGCCATGATCGATATCCAGTAGCGTACCCTGGGCCCCCTCCAACAGGACCGAGCGACCGGTGCGAAGCGCTCGATCGAGGGTCACACCCACATCATCGACGTACGGCGCGAGCTTCTCTCCCCATACGAATGCCCGCTCCGCGGTCTGCGCGGCACTCTCAGGCTCCCATCCGTAGAGCTTCTCGAGCACGAAGTTCCGCTCTTCCAAAAGAGCTTCGAGTCGCTCCTGCAGCGTATCATGCTCGAGCAGGTCGCATACACGAATGCCCGTTCGCGCAGCCCGACTCTCGTACGCAGGTCCGATACCGCGGCCCGTCGTACCGATCGTGATCATAGAGCGCGCTTCCTCGCGCGCTTGATCGAGTGCGCAATGAATCGGCAAGATGACGTGCGCGCGATCGGATATCCGCAGTCGCTCACGCGAAATGGCTACTCCCGCTTCCTGAAGTCCGGCGATCTCGCCCAAGAGGATATCGGGGTCTATCACGACTCCGGGACCGATCAGATTGAGCGTTTCCGGAACCAGGATGCCCGACGGGATCAGGTGAAGAACCGTCGTCTCACCGTCGACGACCAGCGTGTGCCCCGCGTTCGGGCCGCCCTGGAAGCGCACCACGAGGTCGGCGCTACCACTGAGGTGATCGACGACCTTGCCCTTGCCTTCATCCCCCCATTGCGCTCCAACACAAACTACGTTTGGCATCAGGTGATCCGTTCTCCCAGATCGAGTAGCTGAGCGCTCTCGATTCCGGGTAGTGCGCGCACGCTCTCAACGACCTCATCAGAGGGTGTTGGATCGACGCTCAAAACTTGAATGGCCTGCCCGGTCTCGAGGTGCAGTGCGAGTTGCATCCGTTTGATGTTGATCTTTGCCTTCCCCAGCAAGGTGCCGATGCTCCCCACGACTCCGGGGTGATCGTCGTTCAAGATTACGAACATCGAACCTTCGGGAAGCGCTTCGAACCGGAAGTCATCTACGCGCACGATCCTCGGCTGTGTCCGACCGAAGATCGATCCGGCGACGAGCATGCTCTTGCCACCACGCGAACGTACGCGCACCGTGAGCAGGCTGACGAAATCCTTTGGCTGGGCAGCCTTTGACTCGATCACACGTACGCCGTGCTCCTGAGCCACGACAGGCGCATTGACGAAGTTGACCCGATCTCCGACCCAGGGCGTCAACAAGCCTTTGAGTACGGCGATCGTCACCGGCTGCACACCGAGTTCGGCAACCTCGCCTGCATACTCGACGTCGATCTCCTCGATCCCATCGCGACACATCTGCCCGTGAAACAGACCGATCTTCTCGCCTAGCACGATGTAGGGGCGCAGGCCCTCGAGGTCTTCTGCCGAAACAGACGGCAGATTGACCGCATTGCGAACCTCGCCAATCGTCAGGTAGTCCCGCACCTGCTCGGCAACCGCAATCGCCACATTGAGTTGTGCTTGCGCAGTCGCGGCACCGAGATGCGGAGTGCCGATCACTTCCTCGCGCTGCAATAGTGGATGGTCGGACGGAGGTGGCTCCTGCTCAAAAACGTCGAGCGCTGCGCCGGCCACCTTGCCGCTCTCGATGGCCTCGAGCAACGCAGCTTCATCGACGATTCCACCGCGTGCAGCGTTCACGATCAGCACACCGTCCTTCATTTTCGCGAAGGCCTCGCGGCCGACCAGCCCGCGTGTGTCCTTGGTCATCGGGACGTGACAGGTGACGATATCCGAGCGTGTGAAGAGTTCGTCCAGGGAAACAAGGTCGACACCGAGGCGATTCGCGCGGTCTTCACTTGCGATCGGATCGTACGCAATTACGCGCATGCGCAGACCGCGCGCGCGATCTGCCACGATGCCGCCGATATTGCCCAGACCAATCACGCCGAGCACCTGGTCGAAGAGTTCCTTGCCCTGGAACTTCGACTTCTCCCATTTGCCCGCCCGCAGGCTTGCCGTGGCCTGTGGAATCTTTCGAGCCAGAGAGGCCATGAGAGAAACCGCGTGCTCGGCGGTCGTGATGGCATTCCCCTCCGGGGTGTTCATGACGATCACACCGGCGGCGGTGGCCGCGCCGAGATCGACGTTGTCGACACCGATGCCCGCACGGCCAACGACCTTTAGGTTCTCTGCTACGGCGACCAGATCGGCGGTAACCTTGGTTCCGCTGCGAATGATCAGTCCGTCGTACTCGGGCAGGATCTTGCGAAGCTCATCGGGATCGAGCCCCGGGCGGTGATCGAAATCAATTCCATCGGCCGTTTCAAGAACGGCCAAACCCTCGTCGGAGAGCTTGTCGGAGACCAATACTCGTGCCATGCGTTTCCTATCTACGCTTCGGGTGCGGAGAGTTGGCGCAAGAGCTCTGTAGCTGCCCGCGAACCCTCGCCGATCTTCACAGGGAATCCCACGTCGGCAAGCGCCATCTCGACCGCGGCGATCGCGCTCAACATGTCAAAGCCATCGACGTCTCCCATGTGTCCAATGCGGAAGATCTTCCCAGTCAGATGCCCCTGCCCTCCAGCGACCGTGATGTCGTACTGATCGCGCAACTGCTTGACGAAAGCCTTGCCATCGACTCCCTCGGGCACCTTGACGGCCGTGCACGAGAACGCGGGAGAATCCGCCGCGAGTAGTTCGAGCCCAATCGCCTGGATACCACCTCGGGTGACCTTTGCAAGAACTTCGTGACGCGCAAAAACGCTTTGCAACCCCTCTTCGAGGATCATGCGCAGAGCTTCGCGCAAGCCAACGATCAGCGAGACCGCGGAAGTCCAGGTGGTCTGGTCGCCCGGTTGCGCTTTGATTTCCTTGCGGAGATCGAAGTAGTAACGCTTCATCGTGGAATCCTGAACCGCGGCGCGCGCCTGTTCGGACAGGGAGATGAACCCGAGGCCGGGTGGCAGCAACCAGCTCTTCTGGCTCCCAGATACGACAACGTCGAGTCCCCACTCGTCCGTCCGTAGATCGTGCACGCCCACTCCGCTGATACCATCGACGACGATCAAGCGACCGGTCTTCTCGTGTACGAGTTCGGCGAGTTCGCGAATCGGGTGATAGACGCCCGTGGATGTTTCAGAGGCTTGAACGAGTAACGCCCGTGCATCGGGCAGGCGTTCGAAGGCACTCCTCACCGCCTGCGGATTGACGGCCTGCCCCCATTCGACATCCACGTATTCCGCCTGAACATCGTAGGTCTCGCAAAGCTCACCCCAGCGCTCGCCGAACTTGCCGCCACGCACGACGACAGCCTGGTCACCCGGTGAGAACACGTTGCTGACCGCCGCTTCCATGGCGCCGGTGCCTGTACTCGTGAGAATCAGTACGTCTTGTTCGGTCTGAAAGATCTTCCTGAGGTTCTCGCGAACCTCGGCGAAAACGGGGATGAAGGCGGGGGCGCGATGGTGCAAGAGGGTCTGCGCCATTGCCAGCCGCACGCGCTCAGGCACGGCAACCGGCCCCGGTGTCAGGAGGCGGTACTTGGGCATCGGGGGATCTCCTGTTGGGCAACTGTTGGGCAGCAGAAGACAGGGGCGTCCCATCCTGGGAGCCCCCGGGGGGTGGAAAACCCAGGCCGAAGGTATCGTGTCCGGACCGGCGTTGCAACAACGTGGCGAACCTGGCGGCAATGGGTTTCACCTTCTGTTTCAATGATTTAGGTGATGTGCTAGTTTCGATTGGCATGCAGGAACTGGCGGTCGCACCCATTCCAGCACCCGACGCGGTCATCCGTGTTCCCGGGTCGAAGAGCTTCACGAACAGAGCTCTGATCTGCGCTGCCCTGTCGCGCGGCGAGAGCCGGATCCTCGGCTTTCTGGACAGCGACGACACCCAGGCCATGCGGGAGGGACTCGGGAGACTCGGAGTCGAGATCGAAGCGGAAGGCGACGATCTGATCGTGCACGGCACAGGCGGCGAGTTCGCAATCCCGCTGCACGCGATCAACTGCCGCGCCTCAGGCACGACCATGCGATTCCTCTCGGCCTGCGGCGCTCTGGTTCCGGGCCGGGTCATCCTCGACGGGACGCCGCGCATGCGGGAGCGCTCGATCCAGGAACTCGCCGACGGGCTCCAGAACCTGGGTATCAGCGCCCGCAGTACTGCTGGTTTCCCGCCTCTCACGATCCACGGAACCGCGCTCGAGGGGGGCAGCATCAGCGTGGATGCCAGTAACTCGAGCCAGTACCTGTCCGCGCTCCTGATGATCGCTCCGTTTGCGAAGACGGACCTCGAGATCACCGCTGGCCGAATCACCTCCCGCCCCTACGTCGATATGACCATCGAAACGATGAGCGCCTTCGGCATCTCGGTCGAGAGCATCGGCGATTCCAGCTTCCGCATTCCCGCTGGTCAGAAATACCGACCGCGCTCCTACGCGATCGAGCCGGACGCAACCGCCGCCACCTACTTCTTTGCCGCGGCCGCGATTACGGGCGGCCGTGTTCGCGTCGATGGTCTCGCGCCTTCATCGCTCCAATCCGATGTACGCTTCGTCGAGGTGCTGGGCCGAATGGGTTGCTCCGTAGAGCGCGATTCCCGCTGGATGTCGGTGCGGGGCCCCAAGTACCTACACGGCGTCGATGTGGACCTGAACGCCCTGCCCGACAGCGCCCTGACCCTGGGGGTTGTCGCCTGTTTCGCGCGCGGCCAGACACGCATCCGCAATGTCTGGAATCTGCGCATCAAGGAAACCGATCGCATGGCGGCGCTCAAAACCGAGCTCCAGAAGCTGGGCGCGAGCGTCGAGGTGACCGAGACGGACATCGTGATCGATCCGCCCAAAGAGGTGACCGCCGCCCGCATCGCGACGTACGAAGATCACCGTATGGCGATGAGCTTTGCGGTAGCTGGACTCGCGGTCGAAGGCGTGGTCATCGAAGATCCCGATTGCGTCGCCAAGACCTTTCCCGACTTCTTCGACCGCTTGGCCCTTCTCAACGGGTAGCCCACCCCTCTCGGTCCAGTAGGAGAAACACGTGGCCGACACCAACAGGCTCGTCGCGGTGGTGGTTGAAGTCTCCGATCTGGAGCGCTCGGCAAAGCTCTTTCGCGATGCATTCGGAATCGCACTGAAGCCACCCGACGATCACCGTGGCGACGACCGCTGGGTCAGCGGGCGGCATTGCGCAACCTCTTGAACCGACGGTGCCTTCCTTCACTTCGCCCTGTATGAGGCGAAGTCGGACGGCCCGACGCGAGGCGTACAGATCGCGATCGAAGTTCGCGATCTCGAGGCCGCCTGCGCAAACGCGCGCGCGGCCGGAGCAAGCGTCATTCACGAGGTCCGGGCGCAAGCCTGGGGCCGGAGCGCGCGCGCTTCCGCGACTACGACGGGAATGTGATCGAACTGACCCAGCGCGACTGAGCGCTGCCCTCGCCGACTACTCCTGGTCCGATGACTTCTCGACGCTCGCGGGAGTTCCCACCTGCGACATGGAGTATGGACCCAGGTCCAGGATTTCCAGGGTGCGCTGGCCGATCAGGAATGCATAGCGTTCCTTGCGTTCGAAACTGGCCGTTGCTTCCACCTGAATCGAGTCGCTCACCCATGCACCATCAGCTGCCGCGATTTGTAGACCTCGATCGCCCAGCAGGTACAGATGGGAGCCGATGCCGATCACATCCGCGATCGAGCCAACCTTTTCGGAGTCGAGACGGGCCGCAATCGTGGGCCGTCCCGGATTCTCGAGGGAGAGTTCGACCGTCTCCGATTCACCGACCAGGTAGAGCAAGTCACCCTCGATGCGCATCTTGCGGGCATTGAAACCATTGCCCAGTCGCACCTTTGACCCGGAGAGATGTCGCATCAGGTACTTCGGCGCAGTCACTTCGATGCGATTCGGGCGAGCCAGATAGATGTATGGATCGCGAACTACGACACCTACGAACTCGCCTTCGAGCATGCGATGCGGTGTGAGCACGCTCTGCTCCAGGCGAATGGCGTGGATGCCCTTTGCGCCCGAGACGAGCAGAGTAGAGCCGAAGATATCCGCACCCCAGACCGCGCCGATATCGTGTACTTCCCACTTACCACGAACCTTGGGCCCAGCCTCGGTACGCTCGACCACTTCGACACCGTCTGGCCCGAAGATGGCGATGTTCTTTTCGTCCAGGATCTTGATACCCGACCATCGCGAGAGATCCTGATCGCGCCGATAGCGATCAATCACCTTCGGTTCGAGTGGCGAAGACACGTCCAGAATATTGAAACCGCCCCGTTTGAACAGCAGTGCGGCGCGATCGCCATCGATGTCGATCGCAGCAACGTCTTCCAGGAAATCCATGCGATTGACTCGCGTGCTGGACGTTGCCCAGGTCGAGACGGGAATAAAAAAGCGATCCCAGAACTGGTAGCGCGCATTGCCGAACAGGGTCTTGTCGCGACCGTGCGCTCCCTTCAGGATGTGTTCCGCGGGTGCTTCGAAGGTACGGTCCCAGACCGGTGCGTCCGGCTCGGACTTGTGGAAAAGGCGCACGCGGCAACGCGAAAGAAGTGTCTGGCCACCAAAGAGGCCGGAGGCTTCGGACTCCTCGTAGTCCAGGCGCAGCCATCCATCCATTTCATCGGTGGGCGCTGCGCCCTGAGTGATCAACTCGACCTCGATACCCAGGTCCCGATACTGGGCCGCGACAATGGCTGCGAAGCCACGCCTGACTCTATTGGGCTGAGCAACGTTCGGCGAAACCTCTACCCGTAGACCCACATGTTCGATGTTCGTGGCACGACGAAACTGGAAGAGTTCGAGGCTTGCGCGAGCTTCATCCGTGAAGTCACTTTCCGGATACGCAGCGACGAAGTCCTGAAGCCCGGTCGCAGTCGGATCAATTCGAACGTTCTCGACATATGCGAGATTGCCGACCGCTCGCCGAGCATGGTCGCCTTCCGAATACGCTTCGAGGAAAGCGCGATAGCTCTCCGACGTGTTCTCTGCGCGGGCTCGCTCGAAATACAGGGGCGCCATCTGCGCCTTCAAACCCGGCAAGTATGAACTGTCAGGATAGCGTCCGACGAACTCCTCGTAGAAGTTGATCGTCAGATGGTTCTGTACACGAAGAACCTCGATGATTTCGGCCGCATCCGTTGCGTGCTCGGAATCCGGATTGTCACGTAGAAACTTCGTGTACGCCGCGATCGTGTTCCTCTCGCTTGCGGTATCCCAGGATGTGCTCACACATCCAGAAGTCACCGCAGCGAGCAGCAGGACCGCTCCTGTAAGTCTCCAAGCCGTTCCCGTCATACGCCGCACTCTGAACCTCCCAGCCATCCACTGATCCACGATCTACTCGGAGACTTCGGAGCCGCGGATCAGGGACTTGAGGGGAATAGACGCGTGTGTTCGAAGAAGGCGCAAATGTGGATTCAACTCAGCGCGCCGGAGCCCGACGGTCGATCAATAACAGGCAACAATGCTGCTCAAGTATCCGCAGAAGGGTCCGATAGGAGAAAACGAACGACAGATCGGCTCAGGACGTAGAGCGCTGGCAACGGAAATCCAGGCGCAACGGGAGATCAAATCCCAACGTCCTCCTACGGGCCGCGGAGGGAGACCCATGTCCGAGCTCATGATCCTGAGTCTGGTAATCCTAACCAGCCTGGCGCTACTGACGGGTATGTCGGCTAGACGTCGCCGGACCCACACGATCCACGGCATGCTCAGCGACGAGCAGGACTGCGCCGTTCGCAAGCGCTGATCACTCTTTCCCACTGCACTTCGCGCGAATCGATTAACAGAGAAACCCCGGTCCGAGAGGACCGGGGTTTCTGATCGAGAAGACCCACCGTCGTGCTACTCTCCCACCAGGACAGCCCGGCAGTACCATCGCCGAAGCAGGGCTTAACTTCCGAGTTCGGGATGGGATCGGGTGTGGCCCCCGCTCTAGAGACGGTGGGAAAAATGAAGCCGGGAGGACCGGTCGAAACCGGCCCCCCCGGAACCAAATCGTGCTTGTTCCGTGAAACGCTGAATACGCGCCGAACCATATATCGTTGCATGCCCGCAGAGCGGACATGCCAGAAGTGAAACGATTAGGTCAAGCCTCACGACCGATTAGTACCGGTTAGCTCCACGCATTGCTGCGCTTCCACACCCGGCCTATCAACCTCCTGATCTTGGAGGGGTCTTCAGCGGACCGAAGTCCGAGGGAGATCTAATCTTGAGGTGGGCTTCCCGCTTAGATGCCTTCAGCGGTTATCCCATCCGCAGATAGCTACCCGGCGATGCCGCTGGCGCGACAACCGGTACACTAGCGCTGCGTCCATCCCGGTCCTCTCGTACTAGGGACAGCTCCTCTCAAATCTCCTGCGCCCACGACAGATAGGGACCGAACTGTCTCACGACGTTCTAAACCCAGCTCACGTACCGCTTTAATGGGCGAACAGCCCAACCCTTGGGACCTTCTCCAGCCCCAGGATGCGATGAGCCGACATCGAGGTGCCAAACTTTGCCGTCGATATGGACTCTCGGGCAAAATCAGCCTGTTATCCCCGGGGTAGCTTTTATCCGTTGAGCGATGGCCCTTCCATTCGGAACCACCGGATCACTATGTCCTACTTTCGTACCTGCTCGACTTGTCAGT
>JAAELY010000072.1 GCA_024226335.1 bacterium | reverse complement strand
GCGGCTGCGAAGCGCGATGCATCCGCCTGCGCTGCGTCGCGCGACCCTCTGCAGATCTACGGATCTGCGATCGGATCACGCTTCTTGCTCAGGCGGCGACTCCCGCTTCTCGCTCGAATCCTCCCTGTGCAGAGATTCCCTCGGGATGGCTCTGGTCGCACTCGCAATCCCTTTTCTTTGCACCAGTTCTGCGGATGCGGGCCCAGATTCAATTCGCCCCGGTGCCTCGTACTACTCGGATGAATCTGTACAGAACGGTCTGATTCGCGATATCGACGAGGAGAAGAACTTCGAGGAGGTCTACCAGAACTACACCTACTACGAAGCAACCTACGACGAGAGGGAACGGGTCGCGGTCTTCATCGAGTACAAGCGAGGTCAGGTGCTGCAACGAGAGGAATACACCTACCGTCCGGACGGAGTGCTATTGACTCGGACATCGAAACGTCCCGGCAAGTCGCCAGAGGTTACCCATGCTCCCAGCGCGTCCGGAAAGGAGCGGTAGCTCGCCGCAACAGAGCTTTCCCGTTACCGCGCGGCGTCTTTGGCCCGCACGCACGGGGCTCGGGTTCTTCTCCAACCTGTCTGACTAGACATCTCGACGTGATGCGATCAGCCGGCCACGAAGAACTGATACGCGAAGCCACTCATGCTGGAGCCGAGCACCGCCAGGCCCAGATACCAGACGAAGACCGGCCAGCGAACCAATGCGAAAACCGCCATGGCGGCCGGGATGCTGGTCATGGCTCCCGCCGTCATGAAAGCCATTGCAGCTCCAGGTGCCATTCCCGAGGAAAGCAGTGCGGAGACCATGGGGATGGCAGCGTAGCCATTGAGATAGGCCGGGATACCGGCTGCGACCGCCAATGGGATCGCCCAGCGATTGGCTCCACCGACCCATGAGCCGATCTGCTCGGCGGGCAGATAGCCCACCATCAGGCTCTCCAGCAGAAAGGCCAGAGTCATCCACTTGGTGAGAAACATGCCCGTGTCTCGAAACTCCTTCGCAAAGCGCGAGCGCCGTTCGGGCTCTTTCCAGAAATGCCAGACAGTTGGCTGTGGATCTCGCACCGCGGAGCCGCCGCAATTGCTCGCGAGCCCCTGCAGGGGTTTCTTCAGCAAACCCGCGCGTACAGCTCCTGCCGTCGCGGCTCCTGCGAGCAGCCCGATGCTGATTGCAGCCATCGTCTTGGCCAGTGCGAATCCGACGCCGAGTTCCGCCGCCGTCAGGAGAAACATGTCCGGGGCCATCACCGGTGAAGAGACCCAGAACGCCATCACGGGTGCGAGCGGAACTCCCATGGAAAGCAGCGCTGCAATCAGCGGGATGACCCCACAAGAACAAAAAGGCGAGAGCGCTCCGAACACCGAAGCCATCGCAATCATGTGCACGGGACGACCGGCGAACACTCGCGCTATGAGTTGCTCCGCGCCCGCCGCACCAAGCGCGGAGGCGGTGGCTACGGATATCAGAAGGTACGGGGCGATATGGAGCAGGCTCGTCAGGACGAACTCGAGGCTGGACATCAGCTGTGTGCTCGAGACCAGTGCGAGAGCCAGGAGCAGGAGGGCGATCGTCAGCACGACGCGGTCGATGCGCAGTCCCAGGGGTTGCTGCGAGAGGGCCTTGGTGTACATATCGTTCCTTCTGGAAAAATCGAAATAACAAGCTGAAAGAAATCGCTCACGAGAAGATCGGGCCCGGATCAGCCGTCTTCCCGAAGGCCCTCGCAGCAGTTCTGGTTGAGGTAGGCCAGAAGAGCTTCCATAAGCGGGTACTCGGCTCTGCAGAGCAGCACGCGGCTGCGGCGTTCCTGGGAGACGAGTCCGACCTTGACGAGGCCCGACAGGTGGTGTGACAGCGTGGAGCCCGGAATGCCGAGCCGTCGCTGGATCTTGCCGACCGGGGTGCCTTCTCGTCCCGCCCGTACGAGTAGGCGGAAGATCGCCAGTCGGGTCGGGTTTCCAAGGGCTTCCAGGCAGCGCGCAGCTCTTTCGTTCTGCATGCCGTTCAGCCTATCGGCGCCCGCTCGCAAAAGCAACTATAATTCCGGAATTATCGAATAATGATAGGAGCGAACTCAGCGTCCGGAGGTCGCGGGGCGTTTTTTTCGTCAACCCTGTCGAGTATCGGGGGCCGGGAGTGGGCCCGGGCAGGGAGATTGCGGAGCCTGAACTCCGAGGATCAGTCGCGCTCGAGGAAGGCGGACAGCGCTGCGGCCATCTGGGTGGCGGAGTTGAAGCGGTCGCTTGGGGCCTTTTCTGTGGCCTTCTGGATGATCTCGACCAGGGCTTCTGGCAGGTCCGGAACCTGGTCGCGCGGATCGGGAAGACTGGCGTGCAGTTGTTTGTCCACCACGTCCTCCCCACCGAAGGGACGGCGGCCAGTGGCCATCTCGAACATCGAAATCCCCAAGGCGTAGAGATCGGTGCGCGCATCGATCTCGCGACCCAGGATCTGCTCGGGTGGCATGTACTGCGGCGTACCCTTGGCCTTCGTCAGACCCTCGACACCGGCTTCCAGTACCTTGCTGATCCCAAAGTCCATCAGCTTCACCGTGCCGTTCGGGGCGATCAGCATATTTGCAGGTTTTACGTCGCGGTGGATCACATTCGAGGTGTGCGCATACGCGAGTGCTTCGCTGATGTCGCGAGCGGCTTCGGCGACACGTGCTGCAGGTAGAGGCTTCTTCTTGTTCGTTCCCTGGACGCGCATGATCTGGCGGACGGTGCGGCCCTGAACGTACTCCATGACGATGCACGGCTTTCCATCGACGATGGCCACGTCGTAGATGTGAACGATGTTCGGATGGTTCATGGCGGCGGCGGCTCGTGCTTCACCGCGGAACATCTTCACCGCTTCTTCGTTGCTGGCGAGTTCATCGGGCAAGAACTTGATCGCGACCGTGCGCTCGAGGTCCTTGTCCCAGGCCAGGTAGACGACGCCCATCCCACCGCGCCCGATCTCATTGCGCAACTCGTAGCGTTCGGCGGCGCCGTCGCTCAGGGTGGTCGAGGAACCACACCACGCGCGGTCCTGCAGGCGTTCCATGCGCAGGGCCACATCGCCGTATTCGGCGTCGACCGCAGAGATGCGCTCGAAGATCTCCAGTGCTGCCGGTGCGTCGGCGATCCGCTCGTACGCGTTTGCCAGCATGAGCATGACTTCCAGGTCGTCCTTGCAATGAGGCTCGTCGCGCCCCAGCCAGTGGATGCGTTCACGCGCGCGATCCAGCAAGCCTTTTTCGACGAAGATTCGCGCCTGTACGCGGGCACCTGGATGAGCTTGCTCCGACTGGTCGAGGATGCGCTGCAGGGCTTCGATAGCTCGTTCGTAGGCTCCAACCTCGTAGAAGGCCTGTCCGGCTTCCAGGAAGTTTCCCTCTTCCTGGGCGACGGCCGCCGAGCGCACCCGATCGCCCGCTCGATCGTAGTTGGCGCGTGCTTGCGCGAGTGCACCCGCCTGTTCGTAGCAGGCGGCGGCTCGTTCCCAAACACTATCCTGCTCGTATTCCTGTGCAGCCCGGGCGTGGCGCCCCAGGCCTTCGTACAACTCTGCCGCCCGGCGGTGTTCCTTGGCACCCGCAAGGCAATCGGCGGCCGATTCGAGGTCTCCCGCGCTCTCGTACAGTTCCGCGGCGCGTTTGAGTACCTTCGGGCGTCGACCGCGGGCGTTGATGAGAGCTTCAGCGGCTTCGCTTCCCATGCCCGCGCGTTCGAACAGGCGCGCGGCATTTTCGAGGTCGTCCAGTCGGAGCATGAGCTGCGCTGCGCGCTGTAGTTCGCCAGCGCGCTCGTAGAGTTCAGCGGCCTCGCGCTCGCAGTCGAGGATGACCAGTGCTTCGGCGGCGGCGACCCACTCCCCGGCGGCCTGGAAATAGTGCGCTGCCTCTGCGTGACGTCCGAGATCTCGGTAGACCTGCGCCGCCTGCCCGGGCTGTTTCATGGCCAGATGACAGTGCGCGACCTTCGAACGGTTACCGGCCTGCTCGTAGAGCTCCAGGGCCTGGCCGGGCTCGCCCAGCGCCGACAGGCGGTTTGCAGCACCCTCGAAGTCCCCGGCCTCGACCAGGGCCGCGATCTCTTCTTCGGGCGTCTGCGCCTTCCCCGGCCGCAATTTGAATCGACTGAGCATCCACACCGCGGTCAATGCGACCGCGGCGCCAAACAAGGGTGCGGCGACGATCAGCTGGTCCGTCGGCATCGTCACAATCCAGTGCATGGCTCCCTGGGAACCCGGGAGCGGAGCGCTGGTCTGACTGAAAATGACGTACAAGCGATTCCTCTTGCGCCTCCATCAGCTGGTGGTCTTCCAGTCAGCCGATGAGAAGCGCATCTCTGCTGTCTTCGGCCTGCGACCTCAGAGATTTGAGAGAGATTTCAAGTCGACGCTTCGTTTGCGAGACTGGGGAGGCGGAGCGATCCGCACTAGGCTCTCGCCATGGATCCGCTCCACACGCGAATTGCCGCTTTCCTGCGCGAGTACGAGGTGCCGCGCGCGGCACGGATGCTCGTGGCCGCCTCGGGCGGCGGGGATTCGATGGCGCTCCTGCACGTTCTTGTCGCCTTGGGGCAGTCGGTGGAAGTGGCCCACGTGCACCACGGCTTGCGGGGCGCGGAGGCCGATGAAGACCTCGAATTCGTTCGGCTCCGTGCCGGTCAACTCGGCCTGCCGTTTCGCTGTCAACGCGTCGACGCGGCGACCCGCGACAAGCGTTCGCCCGAAGCCCGCGCCCGCGAACTTCGCTACCAGGCGCTCGAGGAGATGCGCGAGGCTTTCGGTCTGGACTGGATCGCCACCGCGCACACGCTCGACGATCAGGCGGAGACGGTTCTGCTGCGCGCCATCCGGGGGACCGGTCTGGCCGGTCTGGCCTCGATCCGCCCGCGCGCAGCGCGGGTGCTTCGGCCAGCGCTGGAGGCGCGTCGCTCAGACCTCAGGGACTACTTGAAGGTTCGAGGGCTGAGCTGGCGGGAGGACTCCTCCAACGCAGATCTCGCCGTTCCGCGGAATCGGCTGCGGATCGAAGCTCTGCGAGTTCTGGAGGAGATCCACTCCGGCGCTGCGCTCAAACTCGCTCAACTCGCCGCCATTGCAGCACGCGAAGAGGCAAGCGGCGCCGCCGAGATGGACGACCTGGCCAGGCGGGCGCTCGAGGTCGGAGAGGGCGGGCTCTGGGTCGATCCGGCCGCGCTTCGGACACTGGGTGCGAATCCGAGACGCGCTGTGTGGGCGGATGCGCTGCGCCGGGTCGGACTGTCGGATCGCGTTTCGACGTTGCACCTCGAACGCATCGATTCGTTCATCGCGGGGGAAGGAGGGCGGCGCCTTTCTCTTCCTCGGGATTTCAGCCTGTTTCGCGATCGGGATCGCGTCTGGCTCGGGCCGGGTACCGAGCCCGTTTTTTCGTCGCTGGATGCGACTCGCATTCGGCCTCCGGGAGCGCTCGAATTCTCGCAGCAGGCACTTCGTCTCACATGCCACCGGGAGCCGGTCGATAGCCGGCCAGAGGATGGGTTGCGAGTCGCCGATGAAGTGATCGGCTCTTTGCGCATCCGCAGTCCGCGCCCGGGGGATGCCATGCGAGGCGCGGGCGATGGACGTTCGCGCATCGAAGATATGTTCGATCGAGCTCGCTGGTCGCGTCGGCGGTGCGGACGGGCACTGCTCGTCGAGTTGGATCGAGAGGTCGTCTGGGTGCCGGGGCTGATCAGCTTCGGACAGGTTGGACGGGAAGCCTGTCCCGGCTGGCAACTGGTCGCTCAGCGGCTTTCGGCGCCCGGCGAGAATTGTTAGGATCTCTTGGAATATCGCACGTTTAGGGCATCGGAGGCCGCTTGAACCATCTCTATCGGAATCTGTTGACTCTCGCCATGGCCATGTTCGTGCTGCTGGCGATCTTCAGCATGTTCGGAGGCAATCCTCGCGAATCGAGCGAGGTCGACTACACCGAGTTTCTCGCTCGGCTCGAGACCGGTGACATCGGCGAATTCACGATCCAGGGAGAGCGGGTCGAGGGCGTGTTTTCCGACGGTCGCGACTTCAGGACCCTGGGACCGGCAGAGCATCCGGGTCTCGCCGAACTGGCCAAGGAACACCAGGTCACCGTCAAGTACCGGTCCACGGACGAAGGCGGGCTTTGGAATTCGGTGTTGATCAGTTGGCTTCCGATGATCCTCTTCATCGGGCTCTGGTTTTTCCTCTTCAGGCAATTGCAGTCGGGCGGTGGCAAGGCGATGAGCTTCGGCAAGTCTCGTGCGCGCCTGCTCAACGAGAATCAGACGCGCGTCACGTTCGCCGACGTAGCTGGCATCGAAGAGGCCAAGGCAGAACTCGAGGAGATCGTCGAGTTTCTGCGCGATCCCAAGAAGTTCACGCGCCTCGGCGGGCGCATTCCCAAAGGCGTTCTGCTCGTCGGACCACCGGGTACCGGCAAGACGCTGCTTGCGCGCGCGATCGCCGGAGAAGCGGGCGTTCCGTTCTTCTCGATCTCGGGTTCGGATTTCGTCGAGATGTTTGTCGGTGTCGGAGCGAGCCGGGTGCGCGATCTGTTTGCGCAGGGCAAGAAGAACGCCCCGTGCATCGTCTTCATCGACGAAATCGATGCCGTCGGTCGCCATCGCGGCGCCGGTCTTGGCGGCGGCCACGACGAGCGCGAGCAGACGCTCAATCAGATGCTGGTCGAGATGGACGGCTTCGAGGCGAACGAGGGAGTGATCATCATCGCCGCCACCAACCGTCCCGATGTGTTGGACCCGGCCATGCTGAGGCCCGGCCGTTTCGACCGGCACGTGACGGTACACAAGCCGGATCTCCGGGGTCGCGAAGCGATTCTGCGCGTGCATTCCCGACGCGTCCTGCTCGGTAGCGACGTCGATCTGGCGGTCATCGCCCGTGGCACTCCGGGTTTCTCTGGAGCCGATCTGGAAAATCTGTGCAACGAAGCGGCGTTGCTCGCGGCGCGGCGCGATGCGGAATCCGTCTGCATGCGCGACTTCGAACTCGCCAAAGACAAGCTCCTGATGGGTGGCGAGCGCCGCAGCATGATCCTCTCGGAAAAAGAGCGCAGGGTGACCGCCTTCCACGAAGCTGGACACGCCCTGGTCGCGATGCTCGAAGAAAGCACGGATCCGCTGCACAAGGTCACGATCATTCCGCGCGGCGGCGCGCTCGGCGTCACCATGACTCTACCGGTCGAAGACCGCTATTGCATGACCAAGCAGGAGCTGCTCGCGAACATCAGCTACGGCATGGGTGGTCGTGCGGCGGAAGAACTGGTGTTCGATCAACTGTCGACCGGAGCTGCCAACGATCTGGAGCAGGCCACCAAGACGGCACGCGCCATGGTCTGCACTTACGGAATGAGCGACAAGCTCGGGCCGATCAGCCTCTCGGATGATTCGGGCAATGTATTCCTCGGTATCGACATGAAATCCGAACCGAAGTTCAGCTCGGATCGAGGACGGGTGATCGACGAAGAGGTCTCGTCGATTCTGAACGATCGTTACGAACGCGCCTGTTCGCTCTTGAATAGCAAACGCGCTGCACTCGAAGCGATCGCGCATGCTCTACTCGAACGCGAAACGCTCGGCATTGAAGAACTCGAGCTCCTGGTCGATGGCCAGGAACTTCCGGCGCTCGTAGTGCCGGTTGCGGATTCCAAGCCTGTATCCGCGCCGGAATCCGGATCTGCCGAGAACAACGATCAAGCGGGCGATCGATTCCCGAAAGACCCGATTCCGGATCCGGAACCGATACCGGGGTAGCCGACCATGCCCAAGGAAGGGGCAGAACCGATCCCCCGAGGCCGAACGTGGATACCCGTCGATGCGATTGCATTGGTGGGGATCGTCAACGTGACGCCCGACTCGTTCTACGACGGGGGGCGGCTAGGTTCGCCCGAACGTGCAGCCGAGCACGGATTGCGGCTCGCGGAAGAGGGGGCGCATCTCCTGGATGTTGGCGGCGAGTCCACACGGCCCGGTGCGGAACTGTTGTCCGAGGACGAGGAGTGCCGTCGCGTGCTGCCGGTGGTCGAACGTCTCGCGAAACACACTCGCGTGCCTGTTTCGGTTGATACGCGCAGGGCTTCGGTCGCGGAAGCAGCGCTGGAATCCGGTGCGAGTGTCGTTAATGCGGTGTTCGGCCTGAGCGATGTCCGGCTCGCCCAGGTCTGCGCGGAGCACGGCGCCGGGTTGATCCTCAACCACACCCGCGGGGAACCGCGAACGATGCAGGCCGATCCCCACTACGACGACGTATTGGCTGAGGTCGCGCGCGAACTGACGGGCGAAGCCCGGACGGCTGAGCAGTTCGGCGTGGCGCGTGACTCGATCTGCCTGGACCCGGGGCTGGGTTTCGGCAAGCACCCGATTGATCACAACCTGCCGCTGATGGCGCGTCTCTCGGAACTGTCGGCCCTGGGTTATCCGGTCCTCGTCGGACCTTCGCGCAAGAGTTTCATCGGCGCGATCACGGGTGCTGCGGTCGATGACCGGCTTCCCGGTACGCTCGCCGCGCTCGCCGCCTGCGTACTGGCTGGAGCCGCAGCCGTTCGCGTGCACGATGTGGCTGCCGCCCGTCAGTGCGTCGAAGTGGCATTGGCGATTCGCGAGGCGCGCACTTGACCGAAGTCCTGTACGCATGGCTCACGGATCGTTGGGACGCGTTCTCTGAGAACTTCGACATGATCTGGGACTCCCTGGACATCGTCGTCGTGGCCTGGATCGTCTATTGGCTGCTGATGCGTATCAAGGGCACGCGCGCTGCGCAGATGGCGCTCGGTCTATTGATCATCATGCTGATCTGGCGTCTGTCGGAACTTCTCGAACTGGCCACTCTGGGCTTCCTGCTGGATCGCTTCCTGTCTTCGGGTCTGCTCATCTTGATCGTCATCTTCCAGGCCGACATCCGCCGCGCTCTCACCCGTGTAGGCGGCGGGTTGTTTGCGTCCGGGCGGTCTCAGGGTGTTCATTCGATCGAGGAAATCGTGCGCGCTTCTCAAGCTCTGGGGCAGCGGCGTGTGGGAGCGCTGGTCGTGATCGAGCGCGAGGTGCAGATTGACGAGTTCGTCGAAGAGGGGCCGCGGGTCGATGCCGAACTGAGTCGCGACCTCTTGATCGCGATCTTCCTGCCGTATTCTCCTCTGCACGATGGCGCCGTAGTCGTTCGCCAGGATCGCATCGCAATGGCGGGGTCGATTCTGCCGCTCGCCACGCGCAGCGAAATTCCCAGCACCATGGGCACACGGCATCGGGCCGCAGTGGGGATTACCGAAGAAACGGATGCGCTGGTCGTGGTGGTCTCGGAAGAAACGGGTCGGGTCTCGCTGGTTTCCGCCGGCGAAATCAGTGAGGACCTCGACGGCCCGCAGCTTCGACAGGCTTTGCTGCGCATGACCGGACACGTCCGTCTGGCGGATCGCGAAGGCTCGCCCGATATGGTCGCGGTCGGGGAAGCCTGAACGTGCGCATCTTCGACAACTTCCTCTACAAGGTCGTCGCCCTGCTGGTCGCGACGCTGCTCTGGGCTGCGGCGCAAGGCGTGACCGACGCCGAGTTGCGTCTGGATCTTCCGGTCGTTTTGGAGGATGTCCCGAAGAATCTCGTCGTGGTTGAACAGTCCGTGCAGGAGATCAATTTGCGGCTCACCGGAAGCCGCGCCGCCCTGCGGCGCGCCGAGAAGGCAGTCAAACGCTATCCCATCTCGCTTGCGGGCGTGAAGCAAGGTGAATCTCGCATGGCCGTCACGACTGAAGGTCTGCCGCTGCCGCGCGAGACCTCGCTGGTCTTGAGATCTCCTTCACAGATCGTGTTTCGCACGGACAAGCTGGCAAAGAAGAGGGTGCCCATCCGGGTCGATCTCGCGGGTGAACCGCTCGAGGGTATGAGCATCGTCGAAGTCGAAGTCGAACCGGAGACCGTTGTTCTGGCGGGCGCTCGCAGCAGCGTTCGCCAGTTACACGAGGTCTTGACCGATCGGCTCGACGTGAGTCGACTCCGAGAAACCACATCTCTCGATAGCAATCTGGTGTTCGGTGTGCCGAACGTATGGACCGAAGACGCCGACCTCGCGGTGGTCAAGGTTCGCATCGTGATCGAACGGGCCGAGCCACCCGCGAGTGAAGGGTCCAATCTTTAAACGCAGAGGCCGGCGCGTGCGCGCCACGAAGGAGCCGCAAGGCATGGGAGCGGAACGCAAGTTATTCGGAACTGACGGAATTCGCGGACGGGCGAATGTTCATCCGATGACCGGTGAGGTCATGATGGAGCTGGGCCGCGCCTTCGCGATGGCCTTCCGTCTTCAGAATAAGCCCGCAGGTCAACGCAAGGTATTGATCGCAAAGGACACGCGACGCTCCGGTTATATGCTCGAAGATGCGCTGGCGGCCGGATTGTGCTCGATGGGTGTGCAGGTTTTTCAGGTCGGACCGATGCCGACACCGGGACTCGCCTTTCTGACGGTCGATATGCGCTGTGATGCGGGCGCGATGATCACTGCCTCGCACAACCGTTTCGATGACAACGGTGTGAAGTTTTTCTCGAGCGACGGTTTCAAGCTTCCCGACGAAGTCGAACTGCGCATCGAAGAACTCATGTACTCCGCTGAATTGGATCGCGAGCGACCCGTCGGGAAGGCCATCGGCCGCGCCCAGCGCATCGACGATGCTTCGGGCCGCTACATCGTATTCCTGAAGAAGACCTTTCCGCGCGAGTACAGTCTGGATG
Organism: bacterium; assembly: GCA_024226335.1. NCBI lineage: Bacteria > bacterium. The sequence goes on along the minus strand of JAAELY010000072.1, from coordinate 14,895 downwards.
GTCTGCGCGTAGCGATCGACTGTGCCAATGGCGCGGCCTACAACGTTGCGCCCACGGTACTGGAAGAACTCGGGGCCGAGGTGATTGCAATTGGCGACGAACCCAATGGCGTCAACATCAATGAGGGTTGCGGTGCCTTGCACCCCGAGAAAGTCGCCCGCACGGTTCGAGAGTTCCGAGCGGACCTGGGGATTGCCCTGGACGGAGACGCCGATCGGGTGATCCTGGTGGACGAGAACGGGGAGATCGTCACTGGCGATCAGGTGCTGGCCATGTGCGCATTCGAAATGCGCCGCCGTGGACAACTCAAGGGCGACGCGATCGTCGGAACCGTCATGGCCAATCTGGGGCTCGAGCGTGCCCTGGAACGCGAAGGCATCCGCATGGTGCGCAGCGATGTCGGTGACCGTTATGTCGTCGAAGCGATGCTCGCCCAGAATCTGAACCTGGGTGGCGAGCAGTCCGGGCACATCATCTTTCTGGACCACATCACGACCGGTGACGGCATGCTCAGCGCATTACAGGTCCTGGCTTTCATGCGCCGCGAAGGTCGACCGCTGTCGGAACTCGCAAAGGTCATGGAGCGTGTCCCGCAACTCATCCGCAACGTTCCCGTTCGCGAGAAGCCCCCTTTCGAGAGCATTCCGGCCATACAGGCAAAACTCGAGCAGGTTCAGGAAGAACTTGAAGGCTGGGGGCGAATCCTATTGCGCTACTCGGGAACCGAGCCCCTGGCGCGGGTGATGATCGAGGGTGAGGATCAACAGAGGATCGAGGTGCTGGCGGATGACGTCTGCAATGTGATCCGCAAGGCCATCGGAGGCGAAGCTGAATGACCCAACGACGTCTGGTCGTAAACGTGGATCACGTGGCAACCGTTCGACAAGCGAGGCTGCACCACGAACCGGATCCTGTTGCCGCCGCTATGCTCGCCATCGTCGGTGGTGCGGATGGGATCGTATGTCATTTGCGCGACGATCGGCGGCATGTTCAGGATCGGGACGTGCGCCTGTTGCGCCAGACGGTTCACAGCGGGTTTTTCGTCGAGATGGGTGCGACCCAGGAGATGCTGAAGATCGCGCTCGACGTGCGACCCGACTCCGTGACTCTGGTCCCGGAGCGACGGGAAGAGTTGACGACCGAAGGCGGGCTCGACGTACTCACCCAGATGGGCGTGGTCGGTGAGATGGTTCGCACGCTGCACGAGTCGAACATCCGCAGTTGCCTGTTCATCGATCCGGACCTCGAGCAGATCAAGGCGGCGCATCGGGTAGGCGCGCGGGCGGTCGAGATCCACACGGGTCGCTACGCGGAACCGAGTCCCGAGCGCGAGGCGCTTCGACTGCAGATCCACGACGCGGTTCGACTGGCCGAAAAGCTCAAACTCGAAGTGGGCGTCGGTCACGGACTCGACTATAAGAACGTGCGAGGGCTGGTCGAGTTCGAAGCTGTGACCGAGTTTTCTATCGGTCACTCGATCGTGGCGCGTGCGCTGCTCGTGGGCATGGAGCGCGCGGTACGAGAGATGCGCCAGATTGTCTGCGGAGATTGAGGCCATAGGCGTCGAACTGGTCGAGGTTCCGCGCTTTGCTCGGGTGCTTGCGCGGTATGGCGATCGGATGCTGCAGCGAGTCTTCAGTGCAGACGAAATCGCCTACGCGCAACGCAAGAGTCGAGGGGAGCAAAACTTGGCCGCGCGCTTCGCCGCCAAGTGCGCGGGTCGACGCGCTCTACGACTCGCGGGTGCTCCGGGACTGAGGTTGCGCGAACTCGAAGTCGTGCGAAAGCGCAGCGGAGAACCCACTCTCGCAGTGCACCGTCCCGGCGTCGCCCAAGACCTGCGAATCTGCATGACACTGACCCACGATCAGGACTTCGCCATGGCGAGCCTTTGGATCGAGCGCAGATCGGCGCAAGAGCGCTAAGTTTTCGCCATGAACCGCAGCCGATTCCTTACCCGCGGTTGGTCCTGTCCCACCGCAACCGAGATGCGGGCGATCGACCGCGATACGATCGAGCGCGAGGGCATCCCGGCCGAACTCCTGATGGAAACCGCCGGTCGGGAGGTCGCCGAGGCGATCGTCTCGCGTTTTCCGGAGTGTCGCCGACCGCTGATCGTCTGCGGTCCGGGCAATAACGGTGGAGACGGTTTCGTGATCGCACGCGTGCTACGCGAATGGACGAGCCGTTGTGTGCCCACGGTCGCCTGCTTCGGGGATTCTGCGCGTCTGAGCCCGGAGGCGCGGTCCAATCTTGACCGACTGCGGCCACTCGGCTTGAGTATCCTGAACCGCCCCGACGAAAAGGAACTCGCGCAGCGCGCCGCCGATTGCGATCTGGTCGTCGATGCGCTCTTCGGTGTCGGTCTCAAACGCGCGATCGAAGCCGAGTATGCCGAGGCCATCCGCGTGCTCGAATCCGCGCGAAGACCGGTGGTGGCCGTCGATGTTCCCTCCGGGATTTCGAGTGATACCGGGCTTCCACTCGGTCCGTGGCTTCCCGCCGACCTGATCGTAACGCTTGGCCTGCCCAAGCTTGGTCTCGCACTGAAAGCGTCGGACTCCGAGATCCTGGTCGTAGACATCGGTCTCGCCGACGCATCGCTGCAACGCGTTGCGCCGCGTCAACACGTGCTCACGCCCAGCGCCGCCGCAGCGTTGCTTCCGGAGCGACCGCTCGACGGCCACAAGGGAAGTTTCGGCCATGTGCTGGTCGTCGGAGGCTCCGCAGGAAAGACAGGCGCGGTCGCGCTCGCATCCGAGGGTGCTCTGCGCACCGGTGCCGGACTCGTAACGGCCGCCGTTCCGCGTTCGCTCCATCCGATCCTCGAGGTGAAGCTCACCGAAGCGATGACCCTCGGGCTCGATGATCTGGGCGACGGCAGACTCGCGGGTGCGGCCGGAGAGCAGATCGGAAACGAGCTGCAGAACCGGGACGCCCTGGTTCTCGGGCCGGGCCTCGGACAGGCACCGGAAACCGCACGGGCGGTCAGCGAGGTGCTCGCGCGCACCTCCGTTCCCGCCGTCGTCGATGCCGATGCGCTCAATGTCTTCGAGTCGAACCCGGCGGCGTTGTGCGGTCCGGGACCGCGAGTTCTGACGCCCCACCCCGGTGAGGCCGCGCGCCTGCTCTCGCGCTCGAGCGCCGATGTTCAGGGCGACCGGGTCGCTGCCGCGCGGGAACTGGCCGCGCTGGCGCGCGCGATCGTGGTGCTCAAGGGCGCGCGAAGCCTGATCGCGACTCCCGAGGGCGAGGTCTGGGTCAACCCGACGGGAGGTCCGGGGTTGGCGGCGGGCGGAAGCGGGGACGTGCTGGCCGGAGTCATTGCGGCCTTGCTCGGTCAGGGCCTCTCGTCCCTCGACGCGGCTCGTCTCGGTGTGTATCTCCACGGATCCGCGGGCGACGCTGGACCGCGGGTAGGGGGGCTCGCCAGCGAGGTTGCGACGCGGATCCCGCAGGTCTGGGAGGCCTTGCTGGCCGTGGACCCGGGTGAACAGGAGCCAGAACTTGCCAGACGACCCCACCGCTTCTCCTAGCCCCGATCGGACACGCGAATTGGGGGAGAAGCTCGGCGCGGTCCTTCGGCCTGGAGACGTGATCGGGCTCTCTGGAGACCTGGGAGTGGGCAAGACCTGCTTCGCCCAGGGCATCGCGGTCGGCCTGGGTGTCGATCGGAGCGTGCCGGTCACCAGCCCGACCTTTGTCCTGGTGGGGGAGTACCCCGGACGATTGGCGCTGAGACATGCGGATTTCTATCGAGTAGAAAGCTACGCTCGGCTCGACGATGCCGGCTTCGACGATCTTCTGGACGGTCGAGGCGTGGTCGTCGTCGAGTGGCCCGAGCGCTTTCCGGCGGCTTTGCCCGACGATCGGCTGGAGATCCGCATCGAGATGGTTTCTGAACACGAGCGCCGGATTTCGGCAACGGGTCGAGGAGAAGGCGGGAAAGAACTCGCGAGGAGGCTGCGGCAGGCATGGCGGTGATCGTGCAGAAATACGGAGGAACGTCGGTCGGCGACGTCCCGCGCATCCGCAATGTTGCAAGGCGGGCGCTGGAGACCCAGCGCGCGGGGAACGACGTGGCCGTGGTCGTATCGGCGATGGCCGGCGAAACGGACCGCCTCGTGGCGCTTTCGCAGGAGGTCTCCGCACGTCCCGATTCTCGCGAGTACGACGTGCTCGTCTCTACCGGTGAGCAGCAGACGATTGCATTACTGGCGATGGCGATCCAGGAACTCGGTGGCAAGGCGCGCTCGCTCACCGGTGCGCAGATCAAGGTGCATACGGACGAAGATCACTCGCGTGCTCGCATTCATCGCATCGATACCGAACGTTTGCGCGAGGAGTTCTCAAACGGGGTGATCGTGTGCGTTCCCGGATTCCAGGGCGTAAATGACGCTGGAGACGTGACGACCCTGGGCAGAGGCGGCTCGGATACCAGCGCGGTGGCGTTGGCGGCCGCGCTGAAGGCCGAGGCCTGTGAGATTTTTACCGACGTCGACGGTGTGTTTACCAGCGATCCGAGAATCGTCCCGAGGGCCCGCAAACTGCCGCGGGTCTCCTATGACGAGATGCTCGAAATGGCGAGTCTCGGCGCCAAAGTCCTGCAGATCCGCGCCGTGAAGTTTGGTAAGCAGTTCTCTGTTCCGATTCACGTGCGCAGCACCTTCTCAGATCAGGAGGGAACCTGGGTGGTACCTGAAAGCGAAATCATGGAGCGCCTGGTTGTTTCGGGCGTGACCTACAACCGCAACGAAGCCAAGATCACGATCTTCGGAGTCCCGGATCTTCCGGGCATCGCCGCTCGCATCTTCGGGCCGATGTCGGAAGAAGGCGTGGTGGTCGACGTGATCGTACAGAACGTCTCGACCGAGGGGCATACCGATGTGACGTTCACCGTGCCACGGGGAGACTTCCCGCGTGCCCTCGAACTCGCAGAAAAGCTCGCCGGTGAACTCGGGGCCAATGGTGTCACGTCGGATGATTCGATCGCGAAGGTCTCGGTCGTCGGACTCGGCATGAAAGACCACGCCGGTGTCGCGGGCCGCATGTTTCGCGTGCTGCACGACGAGAGCATCAACATCCAGATGATCAACACCTCCGAGATCAAGATCTCGGTCGTGATCGATGAGAAGTATTCGGAGCTCGCGTGTCGTGCGCTTCACGAGGAGTTCGGTCTCGGGGCCGTGCAGGCGACGGAGGAAAGCTAACTGGAGGGTCCACAGGTCCCGCAGACCAGGGGCGCACGGGCACTCGTCTGGGTCGCCGTGCTGGCCGTATCGCTATGGCCATTTCGACCGCTGTCCCCGGTGGCTGCATTGGATCCCTCGTACGTCGATGGTCGCTGCGTGCTGGCCGAAGCGGGTCGCGCTCCGCCCTGTGCATGTGCCGATATTTCCGCCCGTTTGCGGCTCGTACTCGGGTTCCCACTAGCGCTGAACACGGGTAGCGCGCGGGATCTACAGTTGCTGCCGGGTATCGGTCCGGCGCGTTCCTCCGCCATCGTCGAGGAGCGGCTCGCCGCTGGGGACTACCGCGACCTCGCAGACCTTGCGGACAGGGTCCACGGGATCGGTTCTGCGACCCTCCGGGCGCTGGCGCCTCACGTCTTCGTAGGCGCCCGGGACCCGGCCTGTGCCCCGCCGCTCCGCTGTCCGTCAGCGGGCTGCTAAGCTCTCGGCGAATGAGTTCGGACGCGATCTACCTGGACTACAACGCGACCACGCCCTTGCGGCCTGAGGCCCTCGCCGTGATGAGCGCAGTCTTGCGCGACGATTTCGGCAATCCTTCGAGCGTACACTGGGCGGGTGCAGCTGCACGCGACCGACTGGCGTTGGCCCGCGAACAGGTGGCCTCGTTGATGGGTGCGGCGCCCGAGTCCATCGTCTTTACGAGTGGCGCGACCGAGTCGAACAATACCGTGTTGTACAACGCCGCACTCCGAGCACCGCGACACGGCGATCACATCGTCACGTGTGCCACCGAGCATCCTTCGATCCTCGAACCGCTCGACGAACTGCGAGAGCGAGGGCTGCGCGTCACCCTCTTGCCGGTCGACAGCGACGGGCGACTCGACCCGGAGCGCTTCGCTGCGAGCCTGGAGTCCGAGACGCTACTGGCCACGGTCATGTGGGCAAACAACGAGACCGGAGTCATTCAGCCGGTACCCGAACTCGCGAGCATCGCGCGCGAACACGAGGTGACCTTTCACACCGATGCGGTGCAGGCTCTGGGCAAGACTCCTCTGCATTTCGCCGATCTCGCAATCGACTACGCTTCGCTCGCGGCGCACAAACTCGGCGGTCCGAAGGGTGTGGGAGCCCTCTACGTGCGGCCGGGCCTGCATCCCAAGCCGCTTTTTCGCGGAGGAGGCCAGGAGCGCCAGCGCCGCGCGGGAACCGAGAACGTGGCTTCGATCGCCGGCTTTGGCGCGGCCTGCGCTGCGGCGCAGGCGGATCTCGAAGAGCGCGCCGAACGCCTCGGTGAACTGCGCGAACGTCTCTGGAGCGAGATCCAGAGCAAGGTCGCCGATGCACAGCGCAACGGCGCCGTGGAGTTCGTGCTCCCGCACGTCCTGAATCTGAGCTTTGCCGGTGCGGATGGCGACGCACTGGTCGAGGCCCTCGATCTCGAAGGCATTGCCATCGCATCGGGTGCGGCCTGTCACTCCGGTACGACGGAGCCTTCGCACGTCTTGCTGGCGATGGGTGTCGATCCCGATTACGGCTCCGGTTCGATCCGCGTCAGCCTTGGGCCGGCGACGCGCGCAGCGGAGATCGATCGCTTGATCGCTGTCCTGCCGGGCATCGTCGAACGCGTACGGGTCGCTCGCAAGGCCGAGCGCCGCGCACGCGAGGCCGCCAGACGATGAGTTCCCGCTGGCTGGTGGCGATGAGCGGGGGTGTGGATTCATCGGTGGCCGCGGGCTTGATGCAGCGTCGCGGGGCCGAAGTCGTGGGTGTGACCATGGACCTCGGAGTGGGAAGCGCGCGGGACGTCGCGCCGAGCAATCCGAAGAAGTGCTGCGGATTGCCCGACGCCGAGGACGCGCGCGCGGTCGCGCGCAAGCTCGGCTTTCGCCACTACACGGTCAACTACAGCGAGGCGTTCCACGCGTCGGTGATCGTTCCCTTCATCGATGCATATCAGGAGGGAAGCACTCCCATACCCTGTATCGCGTGCAATCGCGTGCTCAAGTTCGACCTGCTGATCGAGCGGGCCCGAGCCCTGGGAGCGCTCGGAGTGGCTACGGGTCACTACGCACGCATCGCTCCCGGGCCCGACGGCGGGCCTTCCTTGTATCGCCCGCGCGACCGCGCAAAGGACCAGACCTACTTCCTTTTCGATCTGCCACGTGAGCGTCTTTCCGAGATCGAGTTCCCGCTCGGAGACCTCGAGAAGAGCCAGGTTCGCAGTGTCGCGCGAGAACTGGAATTGGTCACCGCCGACAAACCCGAGAGTCAGGACATCTGCTTCATTCCCGAGTCCGACGTGCGGGGCGCGTTGCACCGGCTGCGTCCGGAACTTCGCCGAGAACCGGGAGATATCGTCGATGGCGAAGGCGTGGTGCTGGGTCGTCACAGCGGTGCGATTGGCTACACACAGGGACAGCGCAGAGGGCTCGGTCTGTCAGGAGGTCCCTGGTATGTTTCGGAGATCCGGTCGCGCGAGAATCTCCTGGTCGTGGCCCGTGAAGAAGATCTGCAACGCTGTGAAATCCTGGTCGGGGGAACTCACTGGATCGATGGGGCGGCGCCTGAAGGACCGGTTCGTGTTCAGGTTCGGCACCGGCAGTCGAGCGTGCCGGCGCGTGTGAAGTCCGCCAGTGGTTCGGATGCGGGGATCGTCTTTGAGGCTCCCGTGTGGGCTCCTGCACGGGGTCAGGCCGCAGTCGTGTACGACGCTGAGGACCAGCGCGTACTCGGGGGAGGGTGGATCTCTGCCTGATCGGGATCTGCGATCCGGTGAGCGGCCGCTGGAGGAGCTCGAGGCGATCCTGGGGTACGCCTTTGAGGATCGCGAACGCCTGGAGTGTGCGGTCACGCACAGCTCGCGCGCCAACGAACAGGGCGATGTTCGCGCTTCCAACGAGCGATTGGAATTCCTGGGAGATGCAGTGCTCGATCTCGTGGTGTCCGAACGACTGATGACTTCGAATCCTGAAGCCCAGGAAGGCCTGCTTTCGCGCGCCCGAGCAGCGGCGGTCAACACCCACGCGCTTGCAGAGCTGGCGCGATCGCTCGGCCTCGGGGGATTCATCCGCCTGAGTCGAGGAGAACGAGCTTCGGGAGGCAGCGAGAAGGATTCGATTCTGGCCAATGTCTTCGAAGCCATCCTGGGGGCCTTGTATCTCGACGGGGGGCTCGAGCCCGTTCGGGTATTGGTCCAGCGCGAGATGGGTGAACGTCTGGCGCAACCGGGCCAGGCTACGGCGGACCCGAAGACGCGCCTGCAGGAGCGGATGCAAGCGCAAGGACTGGCTGTTCCGCGCTACAAACTCATTGCCGAGGCGGGTCCGCCTCACGCGCGGAAGTTCAGTGTGGAGGTGTACTCCGGCGAGCGCGCACTCGGCGTCGGACACGGCACCAGCAAGCGAGCGGCTGAACAAAAAGCGGCGGAGTGCGCGCTGGAGGCCTCCGAATGAAGAAGCATTCCCGGACCGCCCAGAGCGCTCATCGCTGTGGTGTCGTCGCCCTGTTGGGGCGCCCGAATGCGGGCAAGTCGAGCCTGCTCAACGCCGCACTCGGGGAGAAACTCGCCATCACCGCCGCACGCGCGCAGACCACGCGGGGCCGCATTCTGGGCGTACTCTCCCGACCGGGTTCACAGATTCTGTTCCACGACACACCGGGAGTGCATCGCGGCCAGGCGAAGTTCAATCTGGCCATGAACGAGCGGGCTTTGCTGAGCGCAGAAGATGCGGATCTTCGCGTGTTGCTATTCGAGTGCGGGGCCACATGGGACGTACCCGAAGAGAGACTGGCGGAGTTGAAATCCCCGATCCTGCTTCTGCACACCAAACGCGATCTGGCTCAGCCGAGTCCCGTCCCCGCGCTGGACCGTTTCGTCGCTGTCCTGGAGGTTTCGGAACGCGATCCGAATAGCGTCGCGGCATTCCTGGACAAAGTGGTCGCGCTGCTGCCCGAAGGGCCCGCGCTCTATCCCGAGGACTTTCTGACCGACGCGCCCATGCGCTTCCTGGCGGCGGAGCAGATTCGCGAGGTCGTATTCGAACAATTCCGCGACGAGATTCCCTATTCCGTGGCGGTCGAGGTCGAAGGCTGGGACGAGTCCTCCAAGGAGGTTCGCATTCGCGCAAACCTTCTGGTGGAGCGCGAAAGCCAGAAAGGCATCGTGGTGGGAGCGGGTGGAGCGATGTTGAAATCTCTGGGGATCGAATCGCGCAAACGACTGGCCCCGCTGGTCGGGAAGACCGTGCACTTGAATCTCTGGGTCAAGACGGACCACAACTGGACCAAGAAACCCGCGCGCGCGCGTGCGCTCGGCTATTTGTAGGGGGGCGAGCGTGTCTGATTCATTCATTCAGGGCGAGATCGAACGAATCCTCTCAGGCGGTGCGCCTGCGGCTCATGAGAAGGCGGCGGCGCAGGGCAAGCTCTTCGCTCGCGCTCGCATCGAATATCTTCTAGATCCCGACAGCTTCGTCGAGGACGGCCGTTTCGCAAACGCCAAGGCCAAAGACCTGCCCGCCGACGGCGTGATCATCGGAACGGGTGCGATCGAAGGTCGTCCCGTTTGCGTGATGGCCAATGATTCGACGATCAAGGCCGGCTCCTGGGGCAAGCGCACGGTCGAAAAGATCCAGCGTATTCAGGCCACGGCCGAACGGCTCGAAGTTCCGCTGGTGTACCTGATCGATTCGGCGGGCGCGCGAATCACCGATCAAGTGGAGCTCTTTCCCGGTCGCCGCGGCGCCGGTCGAATCTTCTTCAATCAGGTGCGCATGTCGGGCAAGATTCCTCAGGTCTGTTGTCTGTTCGGTCCGTCGGCTGCGGGAGGCGCCTATATCCCCGCGTTCTGCGATCTGGTCTTCATGGTCGAGGGCAATGCCAGCATGTATCTGGGCTCGCCGCGCATGGCCGAGATGGTGATCGGAGAACAGACCACGCTCGAAGAGATGGGCGGTGCGCGCATGCACTGTTCGATCAGCGGCTGCGGGGACGTGCTGTGCAAGGATGAAGAGCAGGCCCTGGACGGTGCGCGTCGCTACCTCTCCTATCTGCCGTCCACCGTGGGAGATGAACTGCCCGAAGCCGATCCCCTGCCGGCGGCCAAGGACTGCACGGATCTGGCCGAGGTGATCCCCGGGGACGAAAACAAACCGTTCGACATCTTCGAGGTGATCGAGCGGCTGGTCGATCTGGGCAGCTTTTTCGAGATCAAGAAACTCTTCGCACGCGAGATCGTCACCGGTTTCGCGCGGCTCGAAGGAAAGACGATTGGCATCATCGCCAATCAGCCCAAGTGGAAGGGAGGCGTGCTCTTCGTCGACTCCGCGGACAAGGCCGCCCGCTTCATCGAGCTATGTGATGCGTTCGGCGTGCCGCTGCTCTATCTGGCCGACGTGCCCGGCTTCATGATCGGCAAGAAGGTCGAGCGCGAAGGCATCATCCGCGCCGGTGCGAAGATGATCAGCGCGGTCTCACAGACGACGGTTCCACGCATCAGCGTGATCGTGCGCAAAGCCTACGGTGCGGGCCTCTACGCCATGTCGGGTCCGGGTTTCGAGCCCGATGCGTGCATCGCATTGCCGAGTGCGCAGATCGCGGTCATGGGACCCGATGCCGCCGTCAACGCAGTCTTCTACAACAAGATCCAGGCGACGCCCGAAGCCGAGCGCCCGGCACTGGTGGCGAAGCTGCGCGACGAGTACCGCGAGGATGTCGAGTTGCTCCTTCTGGCTTCCGAACTGGTTGTCGACGACATCGTACCCGCTGAGGATCTGCGCGATGATCTGGTGCGTCGTTTCGAAGCCATCCGAGATCGCCCCGACGATGACCCGCCCGAGAAGAAGCACGGCATCACTCCTGTGTGATGCTCTCGGGCTCTTCGCCGCTGATCTCCTCCAGTTCGCGACTGCGGGTTTCCGGTAGAAAGAGCAACGCGACGGCCGATACCGAAACCAGGCTCGAGATGGTGGCGATGACCGCACTGCGGGACTCCGGGAAGGCCGTCAGTCCAACGGAGAGCAGAAAGAGACCGATGGCTGCACCCAGGGTCTCGAATAGCGCGAGGCCGCCTCCTGCGGTGCCGCGCGTGGACGTGGGGAAGACCTCGGCGGCTAGCGCGCGCACGATGACCGTCACGGCCATGGACGAAAACACCATCAGGACCCAGGGAATCACCAGCAGGTTCGAGGGCCCCATATAGAAACCCCAGGCGAAGACCGGAAACGGGACCAATACCGCGGCGCCGATCAATCGCCTCCCGTAGCGGTCGCCGAGGCGGCCCGCGACCACGCTGCCGATGACGCCCATTCCGCCAAAGAAGATGGTCATGCCCGCAAACGTACCCGGAGACCAGCCGCGATCGCCTTGCAGGAAGTCGGAGACGAACTGGAACGGGGGAGCCAGTCCCGCCGTTGCCACGGCTCCGAGCGTGGCGATGGCGATCGCCCGGCGCGGGTGCGAGCGCGCGAGTTCGAGCATCGGACCCATCATCGAAACGATCCGCCGCCAGCCGCTGCTCGTGTCGTCATCCCGATTGACTTGTTCCTGGAATCGGCGTGTTTCGGGGATGCCGCGCTTGAACAGCGGTAGCGCGAGCACGGGTGCAAATCCCAGTACGTAGAGTGAGCGCCAGCCGAAAGGCAGGCTCTCGACGAAGGCGTAGACGCCCGCTCCAACCCCGAAACCAAACGCACCCACCGAGCCGAGGATTCCGATGCCCCAGCCGCGGTGCTCGGCGGGGAATTCCTCCGCGATGATTACGAAGGCCGTCACCGAAGCGGCGATGATGCAGGTGCGCGTCAGGACCTGCATGGCCACGAACCAGGCCGCACTGGGACTCACGGCGCTCAGAAGCGAGCCGAAACTCACGCCCACGATCGAGGCGAGCAGCAGACTGCGGCGACCAATGCGATCGGCCAGGGGAATCAGGAAGAACGCAGGGATCGCCCCGAGTCGGATCAGGCCGGTGAACTCCGCGGCCTGGCGTTCGTCGATCGAGAAGGTCTGGCGGATCTGCGGCAGGGCATTGCCCAGGATCGACAGGTCGTAGTTCTCGAAGAACATCGCGAATGCGACGAAGCCCAGAAGGCGCACTTCCCGCGGGTTGACACCGGCGGGAATGGCACCCAGAAAGGGCGGGATCCACCAGGGATTGTCGCGGATCGGCCGGTTCTTCGGAGCGTTCATCGCCGCCGCGATACACGAGCGTCGGCAGGGCTCACGGATCGGCGCCAAACGGCCGAAAAATCGGTAGGATCGGAGATCATGGCGTTGTACCGGAAGTCGTGCCCAAGCGGCACACTGTCGCATTCGAAGGGGTTCTGTCGATGAGCAGTGCTCCCCAGGCCCTTCCCGCTGCGGAGGGTCGCGGACCGATGCGCGTGGTGACCGCCGCCGCCCTGTTCGACGGCCACGACGCTTCCATCAACATCATGCGGCGCCTGTTGCAGGGGCAGGGTGCGGAAGTGATCCACCTGGGCCACGACCGCTCGGTCGATGATGTGCTGACTGCGGCAATTCACGAAGATGCAGACGCGATCTGCGTTTCGTCCTATCAGGGCGGTCACATCGAGTTCTTCCGCTACCTGATCGATCGCTTGAAGGACGAGGGGGCCGAGTACATCCGCGTGTACGGGGGCGGGGGCGGGGTGATCTCTCTTCAGGAGGTCGAGGAACTGCAGGCCTACGGCGTCACCCGCATCTTCCGTCCCGAAGATGGCCAGGAACTCGGGCTCGAAGGCATGATCCGGGTGATCACCGATGCGGGGCTCAGTCGACCCGCGCCAGGTGAGCCAGATCCGGAGCGGATCGAGGTCGGGCGAGCCCTGGAGGTGGCGCGCGCGATCAGCTGGTTCGAAGAGCGCGCGGGAACGGATAGTCCGCAGGTACTGGCAGCGCGCGGGCGTCTGAAAGAGGCGGTCGGTGCATCTCGTGCTCCCGTGGTCGGTTTCACCGGCACCGGCGGTGCGGGCAAGTCGAGCCTGGTGGATGAACTCGTGCGCCGTTTTCGCCGCGAGTACCCGGAGCGCAGCATCGGGGTGCTTTCGGTAGACCCGACGCGGCGGCGCTCCGGTGGCGCGCTGCTCGGCGATCGATTGCGCATGAACGCGATCCGGGCGCCGCATGTGTTCGCTCGTTCGCTCGCGACGCGGCGGGCTCATCTGGCTCTTTCGAGCACGGTGGTCGATGCGGTCGGAGTTTTGCAGAGCGCCGGTTACGACATGATCTTCGTCGAGACGGCGGGAATCGGGCAGAGCGATTCGGAGATCGTCGACCTGGTCGATTACTCGGTTTACGTCATGACCCCGGAGTACGGCGCGCCTTCGCAACTCGAGAAAATCGACATGCTCGATCTTGCGGACGCGGTCGTGCTCAACAAATTCGACCGGCGCGGCGGAGAGGACGCGCTTCGCGACGTGCGCAAGCAGTGGTGTCGCAACCACGGCGAGTCCTCGTCCGATGCCGCTCAGATCCCGGTGTTTCCGACGATCGCCAGTCGTTGGAGTGATCCCGGTACGGATCGTCTCTACCAGGGATTGACGGCCGCGATCGCCGAACGGGGTTTTGATCGTTTCGAGCGGCGCGTACTGCCTCCCGTCGAGATGCCCGAGAGCGTGTTCGTGATTCCCACGTCGCGCACGCGCTATCTGGCTGAACTCGCCGAGACGGTTCGCAGCTATCGGGCACGCGCTGCTGAGCAGGAGGAGGTCGCCCGACGCGCGGACGCGCTGCGCACCGCCGCCGAAACCCTGGAGACGGGTTCACCGGAGCGCGCAGCGGTGGAGCAGCGACGCGATCGGGAACTGGACGCGCTCGATCCGGGGCTGCGCACTCAACTCGAAGACTGGCCCGAAACGCAGCGGCGCTACCGGGCGAACGAGCAGTCCTATCGGGTTCGCGAGCGCGAAATCTCGGTTCGCAACCACGAGTCCACGCTCTCCGGTCTGGATGTGCCCCGCGTCGCCGTGCCCCGGACCGGAGACTGGGGAGCGTTGAGCCGCTACTTCGCGCTGGAGAATCTGCCGGGCGCCTTCCCGTTTACCGCAGGCGTATTTCCGTTCAAGCGAACGGGCGAAGAAGATCCCGCACGTATGTTTGCCGGCGAGGGGCCGCCCGAGCGCACGAACCGGCGCTTCCATCTCCTTTCGAGTGGGCAGCCCGCGTCGCGGCTCTCGACGGCCTTCGACAGCGTGACCTTGTACGGGCGAGATCCCGACGAACGCCCCGACATCTACGGCAAGATCGGCACTTCTGGAGTCTCGGTCTGTACGGTCGACGACGCGAAGAAGCTGTACTCGGGATTCGACCTGCTCGACCCCAGCACTTCGGTGTCAATGACCATCAACGGCCCCGCTCCCGTCGTGCTCGCCTTCTTCTTCAATGCGGTGATCGACCAGGCCGTCGAAAAGCACCTGCGTGCAACGGGCGAGTTCGAGCGCGTGCGCGCCGAGTTGGAAGCGCGCGTTCTTCCGCACTACGAAGGAGAGCTTCCCGAGGGGCACGATGGCCTCGGGCTCGGTCTGCTAGGCGTGTCGGGGGATGAGGTCGTGGACCGCGAGACCTACGAGCGCATCCGCAACGACGCTCTATCCCGCGTGCGCGGTACCGTACAGGCCGACATCCTGAAAGAAGACCAGGCCCAGAACACCTGCATCTTTTCGACGGAGTTCTCGCTCGAAGCGATGGGCGATGTACAGAGCTACTT
>JAAELY010000071.1 GCA_024226335.1 bacterium | reverse complement strand
TTCTACACGTTTAGCCGACTCGTTTTTTTATCTCACTCGACACCCGCTGAACGGCAAATGGGTCTCGAGCCAGCCCCTAAAGTTTCGCCCGACCGCCAGGGGCGTCACGGTCGAACTATCCCGGATTTGCGTCGCCTGGTCGAATCGCCCCGGGCAGGCTATCCGGCAGACGTCACAGCTTAAGCTGCGAAGGCGAGCTGATTGTTGTCAGCTACTTATTTGCCACCTGATTAACGAGGTGGGTGGCGCCTCGACGTGCTACTCCAGCCTCCTGCTTCCCGTCGAATCCTGTTCGCCCCCATTCCTTTGGGCTGCTTCTATCTTAGCGCGCCGACTGGAAATCGGCATCCCGCGGAATGTCAGTCCCCCTCGAGGGGAACCGATTTGTCGAATTCGTCGCGGGGGAACAGATCCGTGTTCACGTCACCGTCGATGTGCGTGTCACGATTGTGCGGCCCGATGACGATCGCCTCGGCCTGTGCGATATAGCGCTGCAGGTCCACGTTGGACCTCCGGGCGGACGGGCCGAACCAGGCCTGGATCCGTGGATCGGCAAGTCGCTGAAGTGCGGCCGCACGGTCGAAGGCGATCGGTGCGTTGCTTCCGAGCATGCAATGCAGGTAGCCGGGGAAATTGAGCGAAAGCACATGAGGAAAGGCACTGACCACTGTCCTGCGGGTACGAGAAGTCGGGGCGTAGGTGACGAACAGCCCGCCCGGCTCCAACCGATCGCGGGCCAGCTCGAAGAACTCCCTCGAGTACAGGTTTCCGCTATAGGCCATGTACGCTTCCAGCGCATCGATTTCGATCAAGTCGTATTTCTGATCGGATAGCCGCATCGCCAGGCGACCGTCCGAAAAATGTAACTTGAGTCGATCGTCGTTGTGCAGCTGGTCGAATTCCGGAACCTCGAACCAACGGTTCTCATGTAACTTCATGACGTCGAGTTCGGGCTTGGCGATTTCGTAGACCTCGACCAGCTCGATACTCGACGGTGCCGCCGCAGCCCAGGGCGTATTGCCCGCGCCGAGACCGATCAACAGGACCGATTTCGGGTCACGATGGATCAACGCCGGAAGCAGGCCCAGAATCGTGTGCGGCCCGCCGAACGGCACGACGCTATGCCCTGCGCCGTTGACGCGCATCACCGCGTAGTGCGGTACAGGTGGTCGATCAACACTCTGGAGCACGACGGTGCTCGAGGCGTCCTCGGAAACGACCACCTGGTCGTCCGCCGAGCCGTGGAAACGCGCCCAGAATCGATTGTGATTCGGAATTCCGGAAGCGAGCGCCAACGAAACGGCCAGCACGGCGATCAAGGCCGGCACCCGGCGCCGTTCCAGGCTGTGGAACACAGCAAGACAGCCGAAGACGCTCCCCAGCACGAGCAGCAATTGCAGGGTACGCGGCGTTCCCAGCGCACTCAACAGGAAAGCGCCTGTAATCAAACTCCCCATGATCGATCCGACGATGTTCGCGGTCTGAATCAGCCCGACGCGCCAGCCGATCTGTTTGGGGTCGGTTTGCACCGCACGCTGGACGAACGCGTAGGTCCAGCCCATGAGGAACGTGGGCAATGCAATCAGCGCCAACGGCAACAACCCGTAGACCTGAATCGCCTGACCGACCAATCGGCGCCCTTCCTCGCCGTTTTCGCCATGGAGTGCCTTACGCAGCTCGTCCATCACGATGCCCATATCCGAGTGCCAGAACTCGAACAAGCCCGCCAACGGCCAGGCTCGAGGTGAAAACCGGCACAGCGCAAGCAGAGCCAGTCCCGCAGAGACCGAGATCAGCCATTGTCCCCACAGGAACGTTCGGCCGGGATGCCTGGATCGATCGACGGTAAACGCGCCGACGACCCCGCCTAACCCGAGAAAGATCAGAAACACGCCCAGCAGATGTCCGAAGGTGTACGGACTCTGCTTGATGCTGACGTCCAGAATGCGAAACCAGAGGATCTCGAGAGACAGGGCAATGAATCCGCTGAGCCAATACAACGCGGCCCAACCGCCGACACCGAACTGCCGCGTCGTCGTAGCCGGCGCTGTCTCGGGCGACGCCGTTTCCGCGGCATCGTTCGCACCGCCAGGTGCCGCTGATAGCCCGCGGGCGATCCAGAACACTCCGGCCGCGGCGACGAAATTCAGCGCTGCCGCGATCCGGATCGTTCCGACGAATCCGAAGCCGCCGATCATCCACCAGATTGCGTTGAAGGCCCCGAGCGCCGCGCCGACGGTGTTGAAGCCGTAGAGCAAGCCGATGGTCCGCGCCGCGCCCGCCGTGCCTCGAACCAGGCCTCGGCACAAGAGAGGTAGGGACGCGCCCATCAGCAACGTCGGAATCAACAGCAGTCCGAAGTGCACCAAAGGTAAAGCGAGCCGGTAGCGCACGAGGAAACCGAGCTTCACGTAGGCCACGTCGTAGTAGAGCCAGACGCTGCACAGTGCGAACAGTCCGATTCCGATCTCGCAGGCGGCGAATCCCATCACGGCGCGGTAGCGCGTCAGTCGGTCGGCAAGACGACCACCGAGCAGACTGCCCACACCCAGACCGGTCATGAAGGCGGTCACGATCATGGTGATCGAGTAGATATGCACACCCGAGAAGATGCCCAGGATGCGCTGCCAGATCACCTGATAGACCAGGGCGGAAAAACCCGATAGGAGAAAAAGCAGCGCCGCCAATCTCGTCCGATGCATCGGCAGATTCTACCCCACTCAAGCACGTCTCGCCGGACCCGGATCCGGCGTTTCCCACCCGGAATCCGAGGATGGCTGGCATTCGCTCACGGAACGACGTAGATCTGACGTTCGATATGATCAAGATGATTCATCAGCCGGCCGATGCAAACGAACGCGTTGCTCGCCTTGCATCCTTGGCCCTTGCGGCGGCGCTGGTCGCTATTCTTGCGCCCCAACCGGCCGTGGCTACTGGCGTCGACTCGATGCCCGGCTGGACGGTCACAGGCGATCAGACGGACTCCAACTTCGGGATCTCGGCGACGAGCGCAGGCGACGTCAACGGAGACGGATTCCTGGATGCGCTGATCGGCTCCGACGGATTCTCGGACGGCGAGAGTGATGAGGGCCGTGTCGCGCTCTACTACGGCGGCGCATCGGGACTCGCGCAGACTCCCGGCTGGACGTTTCAGGGCGATCAGGCCTCGGCGAATTTCGGGCATCGAGTAGCCGCAGGTGACTTCAACGGCGACGGTCACGGGGACCTGGCCGTTGGGGCGTATTTTTTTGACGGCGGCCAGACGGATGAGGGTGCGGTGTTCGTCTTCCACGGCTCCCCCACCGGTCCGGGGCCGATGCCGAACTGGAGCGCCGAATCCGATCAGGCGTTCGCCCAGTTCGGCAACTCCGTCGCGACGACGGACGTCGATGCGGACGGCTATGACGACCTCGTCATCGGAGCACCGCGATTCAGCAACGGGCAGATGGACGAGGGGCGGGTGTTCCTCTACTCAGGATCGGCCGCAGGACTCTCGGCCCTGCCCACCTGGACTGCAGAGATCGACCAACCCGGCGCGTTCTTCGGTTTTCCCGTCGGTGACGCCGGCGACGTCAACGGCGACGGATTCGGCGATTTGGTCGTAGGTGCGATCTTCTCTGACATCCCGGCCAGCGACACCGGAGCCGCCTACCTCTATCTGGGCTCAACGGCCGGCCCGTCAGGCAGCTTCGACTGGCACGTTACCGGTAGCCAGACCTCCGAGTTGCTGGGCCACGGAGTGCGGGGCGCCGGTGACGTCAACGGCGACGGGTACGACGATGTGATCGTAGGAGGCCCCGGATTCACGTCGGGTTTCTCAGCGGAAGGGCGTGCGTTGGTTTATGCGGGCTCGGCAGACGGCCTAGCATCTACGGCCATCTGGACTGCGTACGGTGGCCAGACCGATGGGTTTTTCGGCTTCCCCACCGG
>JAAELY010000070.1 GCA_024226335.1 bacterium | reverse complement strand
CGCGGCCCAAGCGCAAGAATATCTGCGGGCCTATGCCGCGGAGTTCGGCATCTACGACCGCATCACCTTCAATACCCGTGTCGCGGAAATCGAGCGCGCCGACATCCAACGCGCCGGCGAAGGCTGGCGCGTGCAGATCGAGGACGAGGCCGACCCACGTCATTACGACGGGGTCGTGGTCGCCAATGGTCATCACTGGCACCCGCATCCTCCGGACTATCCGGGCACGTTCGACGGGGAGATGCTGCACTCGCACGACATGAAGGCGAAGGCACAGATCAAGGACAAGCGCGTGCTCGTGGTCGGGGTCGGCAATTCGGCCGTCGATATTTTGGGCGACGCCGCGCAGGACGGGAAGGCCGCGATCCACTCCATGCGGCGCACCTATTACTTCTTCCCGAAAATGCTGTTCGGCAAACCGACCGATGCGGTCATCGACCGCTTGAGCAAACTGCCTTTGCCGCGGCGCTTTATGTATGGGGTCTACAAGCTCAGGATGTGGATCTTGATCGGCTCCCACGAGCGTTACGGTTTGGAAAAGCCGGATCACGATCTCTTCGAGGCGCACCCCACAGCCTGCACCACCTATCTCGATCACGTGGTTCATGCGCGCATCGCAACGAAGCCCGGCATTGCGCGGCTCGAGGGTAGCCACGTCTATTTCGACGACGACACGTCCGAGGAGGTGGATCTCTTAATTTGGGCCACGGGCTTTCGTGTCCATTTCCCCTTCATGGACGCCTCTTATGTGTTGGACGAGAAGGGCTGGCCGAAGCTCTTCATCCATACCTTCCACCGCGAATGGGACGATTTCTTCGTCTGCGGCCTATTCGAGCCGGCCGAAGGCGGAGTGTGGCAGATCGCCGATTATCAGGCCCGGCTGATCGCAGCCTACATCACCGCACAAGAAGAGGATCCGAAGCGCGCGGCCTGGTTCAAGGCGCTGAAGCGTGACGCCAAGCCCGATATCGGCCATGGGCTGGAGCCGGGCGATACGCCCTGGCACCGCTACGAGAGCCAGCAT
>JAAELY010000069.1 GCA_024226335.1 bacterium | reverse complement strand
TGACCGCTGGCTGTCACGTCGCAGGTCGCTGTCGGCTTGTCGGGCACCGGCGGCGCTGCGGGAGCGGCGGTGGGCCAGAGGCCGAGGGCCAGAACGGCAGTGATCTCGAGGCAAGCCGCCCGAAACCTTCTGACACGGAACGGAAAGCGAGTCATTTTCGACATGTCGACTCCCAATAAGTCATTGGCGCTCGGGAGCCGCCCCGAGTCGTCCCTCATCCATATTTGAGTCCCGGAGCTCGATCCGGGGCTGTCGCGGCTGGCACCCGGAAGGGCTCGCTCCGGTCCACCCTTCTACTCAGAGATGCGAAGATCGCTTGCAGAATGGCCCATGGCCATACTCGTGCTATGCTTCGTAGTCGGCACAATGGATCTACTGAGCATCGGGAACTAAAGGAGGACACCATGAATTACAGAACCTTGCTGATCTGCGCCGCCCTCATCTGTGCCTGTTCATCGAACCGCAATCCCCCCCAGTCGACTCGGCTGTCGCTCGAGCTGCGCCCCTCCGAGGTCGTCACGATCGAGAGCTTCTGTCCGAAAGTCGACCTTGAGTTTCTAAGGCAGCGACTGGAAGCGGCCAGGGCGCGAGCGTTGCGGGAGACCGGCGTCGAGCGCAGCTTCGCGGGATGGGTCATTGTCGCGCGTCCGCT
>JAAELY010000068.1 GCA_024226335.1 bacterium | reverse complement strand
GTGAACCTCTGGAAGCGCATCGATCACACATGTGCCGACGCAGAATCGTTCCATCAGGTCGTCTAGCTCCGAATACTCTTGTCGCGCGCCGACGTAGATCACCTCGCGCGTTCCATCTTGCTCCCGGGTGGATCGTGAGATTACAACGTGGAGTTGTTTTCCCGTGTCGACGCCCATCGTGCAGGATCGATCCGAGGACTCCTGCAGCCCGTGCTCGCCGCAACACGAGAGAACCTGAGCCTCATCCAGCTTGTTCTGGGTATCCGCCCATGGAATACCGATCTTGAGATTGTAGAAACGGTCGGGAAAGCGTGTGCGCCGATACTCCGTGAGAATCTCTCCGGGATCGACCTTCGACGAGAACAGCTGGGAGATTCGATACCCGTGGATCTTGCGATCGGGGAAGTCTGCGATCCACTCGCCGGCGGCCACGTCGAGTTCCTGTCCGCACTTCGGGCAAGCCCGATAGTATTCCCCGTCGCGCTCGCGAATGACTCGCACGTCAGATCCGAGCCTTGTCGGAAACTCCTTGTCCAACGCGGTCCAACGGCTGCAGTGAGCACAGCGAATGGTCCAGTGGCGCTGGTCTGACAGCTGATAGCTCTCGTCGATGCCGTAGGACGGTAGGGACGGGTTGGACAACTCGATCACCCGTTTGAAATCCGAGTGGGCGAGGCGCTCCTTGGCCAGGCTCTTGGAATCCGGGGTCGCCTCGTCCAGTTCATCGAAGACGAGCATGTCCGCCGGCACCGACTTCATCCCCACGCTCGATTGCATGCCACGGAGGTAGAGATAGGACGAGCCGATGCGCTTCAGCCCGGCCGTGTCCGTTTCGTGCAGGAGTCGGCACAGAAAACGGTTGTCTTGCAGCAACGGTCCGACGCGCGATTTCGAAAACTCCAACACATCCGTCCGGGTCGGGAAGAAGTACATCACGTTGAGTCCGG
>JAAELY010000067.1 GCA_024226335.1 bacterium | reverse complement strand
CGCGAGCGCGCGGGTTTCGAAGTTCGCGACGTGCATAGCACTCACTATGGCCGCATTTGCCCGGTCGAGACGCCGGAAGGTCCGAACATCGGCCTGATCGCGTCGTTGTCGACCTATGCGCGCGTGAATGAGTACGGCTTCATCGAGACTCCGTATCGCGATGTCGAAGAAGGCAGGGTTTCGGACAATGTCCGCTACTTGTCCGCACTCGAGGAGGAGAAGGTCGCGATCGCCCAGGCGAACGCACCGCTCACCGAGGACAAGAAATTCGAACGCGAAATGGTCTCGGCCCGCCAGAACGGCGAGCCGGTCATGCTCGAGAACAGCGACGTCAACATGATGGACGTTTCGCCGAGCCAGCTGGTATCGGTTGCCGCGTCATTGATTCCATTCCTCGAGAACGACGATGCCAACCGCGCGTTGATGGGATCGAATATGCAGCGCCAGGCGTTGCCTCTGCTGCGCACGGACGCGCCGCTCGTCGGCACCGGTATGGAAGGCGTCGTCGCCCGGGACTCCGGTGCAACGGTCGTCGCGAAACGCAGTGGCGTGATCGAGAGCGTCGATGCGGCCCGTATCGTCATCAAGCCGGATGCGACCGAGATCGGGGCGAGCACGGCTCCCGACATCATCAATCTGGTGAAGTACCGTCGCTCGAACCAGAACACCTGCATCAACCAGAAGCCGATCGTCAAGGTCGGGCAGCGCATCGAGAAGGGGCAGGTGATCGCGGACGGTGCGGCCACGGACTTCGGAGATCTGGCACTTGGGCGCAACGTGCTCGTCGCGTTCATGCCCTGGGGCGGATACAACTTCGAAGACTCGATCCTGATCTCCGAGAAGATCGTCAAGGATGACCTGTTCACTTCGATTCATATCGAAGAGTTCGAAGGTGTCGCACGAGATACGAAGCTCGGTCGAGAAGAGATCACGCGCGATATTCCGAACGTCGGCGAAGAAGCCCTCAAGGATCTTGACGAGAGCGGCATCGTGCGCATTGGCGCGGAGGTTGGGCCCGACGACATCCTGGTCGGCAAGATCACGCCGAAGGGTGAGACACAGCTCTCACCAGAAGAACGCCTGCTTCGCGCGATTTTCGGCGAGAAGGCGGGCGATGTGCGGGACACCTCGTTGCGTGTTCCTCCGGGACAGAGCGGCATCGTAATCGGCGCGCGTGTGTTTTCGCGCCGCGGGGCGGACAAGGACGAACGCGCACAGACGATTTCCGATGCAGAAATCGCCAAGCTGCGCCTCGATCAGGAAGACGAGATCCGCATCGTGCGCGAGTCGGCTCTCAATCATGTACGCGACCTGCTGATCGGAGCGAACAGTAGCGTGCGCCTGGCTGATGAACGCCGCAAGGATGCCTGGCTCGAGCCCGGCGACACGGTCACCGAGGAGATTCTGAACAGTATCCCGCGGCGGAAGTGGCGAGACTTGCGGATCGAAGACGCTGTGAAGATGGAGCAGATCGAGGGAACGCTGGCCAAGGCGGAAGAGCAGGCGAGCCTGATCAAGACGGTCTTCGAGGAGAAGATCAATCGTCTGAAGAAGGGCGACGAGTTGCCTCCGGGCGTGTTCAAGATGGTCAAGGTCTACGTGGCCATCAAGCGCAAACTCTCCGTCGGCGACAAGATGGCTGGTCGGCACGGCAATAAGGGTGTCATCTCTCGCATTCTTCCCGAAGAGGACATGCCCTACACGCCGGATGGCGAGCCGGTCGAACTCGTGCTCAACCCATTGGGTGTTCCGTCGCGGATGAACGTCGGGCAGATTCTCGAAGTCCATCTCGGTTGGGCCGCACGCGGACTAGGCAAGCAGATCGAAGAGTACCTGCAACAGCACTACTCGCCGGACAAGATGCGTGCGCATCTCAAGACGGTATTCGATCAAGAGGACGTGCAGGAGCGTATCGATAGACTGACGGACGATGAGGTCATGGATCTTGCGCGGCGCAGTTCTCGCGGTGCTCACACCGCAGCCGCAGTGTTCGACGGTCCATCGGAAACCGAGATCAAGGCAGTTCTGGAAAAGGCCGAACTGCCGCTGAACGGTCAGACGCCGCTCTTCGACGGCCGCACAGGTGAGCTTTTCCACGCCAACGTCACGGTTGGAATCATGTACATCCTGAAGCTTCACCATCTGGTCGACGACAAGATTCACGCACGTTCGATTGGACCGTACTCCCTGGTTACGCAGCAACCGCTGGGCGGCAAAGCTCAGTTCGGCGGTCAGCGATTGGGAGAGATGGAGGTCTGGGCCATGGAGGCTTACGGTGCCGCGTACGCGCTGCAGGAATTCCTCACGGTCAAATCAGACGACGTGATTGGTCGCACCCGAATGTACGAGTCGATCGTGAAGGGTGACTGCGAGCTTCTACCGGGTCTTCCGGAGAGCTTCAATGTTTTGATCAAGGAGATGCAGAGCCTCTCGCTCAACATCGACTTGCTCGAAGATATCCAGTAAGGGGGCACTGAAGTGCGAGATCTCTACAACCTCTTCGAGAAGCCCAAGGATCCGCTGAGCTTTTCCGGCATGCGCATCACGCTCGCGTCGCCGGAAAAGATCCACGAGTGGTCTTACGGCGAGGTGAAGAAGCCGGAGACGATCAACTACCGGACGTTCAAGCCGGAACGCGACGGGCTCTTCTGCGCGAAGATCTTCGGGCCGGTCAAGGACTACGAGTGCAATTGCGGCAAGTACAAGCGCATGAAGCACCGTGGCGTCGTCTGTGAGAAGTGCGGCGTCGAAGTCATCCAGTCCAAGGTTCGCCGCGAGCGCATGGGCCACATCACGCTGGCTGCACCGGTTGCGCATATCTGGTTCCTGAAGTCGCTGCCGAGCCGAATCGGAAATATCCTCGAGTTGACGCTCAAGGATCTGGAACGGGTGCTGTACTTCGAGTCCAATATCGTCATTGATGCGGGCGACACGGAACTGGTTCGGGGCGAATTGCTCTCGGACGAGGGTGTCATGGAGGCCAAGGAGCAGTTCGGTCCGAACTCCTTCAAGTATGGCATCGGTGCCGAGGCCATCCGCATCATTCTGAGCGAAATCAAGGTCCAAGAAGAATCGATTCAGCTGCGCATCGAGATGAAGGAGGCCACCAGCGAAGCCAAGCGCAAGAAGCTGGCCAAGCGCCTCAAGGTTCTCGACGCTTTCCGCGATTCCGGCAATCAGCCCGAGTGGATGGTGCTGGAAGTGATTCCGGTCATCCCGCCGGATCTGCGACCACTGGTTCCGCTCGATGGTGGCCGCTTCGCGACTTCTGATCTCAACGATCTCTATCGCCGAGTCATCAACCGCAACAACCGTTTGAAGCGACTGATGGAGTTGAACGCTCCCGAGGTCATCATTCGCAACGAAAAGCGGATGCTTCAGGAAGCCGTTGATGCTCTGTTCGACAATGGTCGCCGCGGCAAGGTCATCACGGGCCCCAACAAGCGCCCGCTCAAGTCGCTTTCGGACATGCTCAAGGGCAAGCAGGGACGGTTCCGCCAGAACCTGCTCGGCAAGCGCGTCGACTACTCGGGTCGGTCGGTCATCGTGGCCGGACCGGAGTTGCGGCTGCACCAGTGTGGTCTGCCGAACAAGATGGCGCTCGAGATCTTCAAGCCGTTCATCTACTCGAAACTCGAACAGCGGGGCTACGTCACTACCATCAAGGCCGCAAAGAAGATGGTGGAAAAGGAGCTGCCCGAAGTCTGGGACATCCTGGCCGAGGTCATCCAGGAGCATCCGATCCTCCTGAACCGGGCTCCTACGCTGCACCGGTTGGGAATGCAAGCCTTCGAGCCGGTTCTGATCGACGGCAAGGCCATTCAATTGCATCCGCTGGTGTGCGCCGCCTTCAACGCGGACTTCGACGGGGACCAGATGGCCGTCCATCTGCCGCTGTCGGTCGAGGCACAGATCGAAGCGCGGGTGCTGATGATGAGCACGAATAATATTCTGGGCCCCGCGCACGGCCGACCGATCATCACGCCCACGCAGGACATCGTTCTCGGCGTCTACTATCTGACGAGGGAAAGGCCCGGAGCCACCGGCGCTGGCAGGAAATTCTCCTCGCCGGAGGAGGTCCGTTGCGCGTACGACGCCGGGTCGATCGGGTTACAGGCGAAGATCGAAGTGCGAGTCGATGGCGAGAAGCATGAAACGACAGTCGGTCGTGTCCTGCTCTATGAGATCGTCCCCGATGGTGTCGATTTCGAACTCGTCAACAAGCTCATGGACAAGAAGTCGCTCGGAAACCTGGTCAACGAGGTCTATCGCGAGGTAGGCAACAAGGCGACCGTCCTGCTCTCCGACCGTCTTCGCACAATCGGTTACGAGTACGCGTCTCGCGCCGGTATTTCGATCTGCATCGACGATATGCGGGTTCCTGAGTCCAAGGCTGGTCTGATCGAAGCGGCACAAGACGACGTTAGTGAGTTCCAGCGTCAGTACCGTGAGGGGCTGATCACCGACGGTGAGCGCTATAACAAGGTCGTCGACCGCTGGGCGGCGATTACCGAAGAGCTTTCTTCGGAGTTGATGGACGCGATCGCGGCCGGTTCTTCCGCCGGGGTCGGTTCTCCCGAGGGTTCGAACCTGAATTCGATCTTCATGATGGTCGACTCGGGTGCCCGTGGTTCTGCCCAGCAGGTTCGCCAACTCGCCGGCATGCGCGGCCTTATGGCCAAGCCTTCTGGTGAGATCATCGAGCGCCCCATCCTGTCGAACTTCCGTGAAGGTCTCTCGGTGCTCGAGTATTTCATCTCGACCCATGGTGCTCGCAAGGGGCTGGCGGACACGGCTCTCAAGACCGCGAACTCTGGCTATCTGACCCGTCGATTGGTCGATGTGGCTCAGGACGTGATCGTCAATGAGTACGATTGTGGAACGATCGACGGCCTGGAGATTCACCAGTTGGTCGAAGGTGGCGATGTCATCGAACGACTCGGTGACCGCATCCTCGGTCGCGTTGCGCTCAACGATGTTCTCGACCCGGTCAACGGCGAGGTGATCGTGGCCGGTGGCAAGGAGATCGACGAAGAACTGGTCAAGAGAATCGAAGACGCCGGTATCGAGAACGTCATGATGCGCTCGGTCCTCACCTGTCGCAGCCGTCGAGGTTGCTGCGCGCTCTGCTACGGTCGCGATCTTTCGCAGGGACGGCTGGTCAATACAGGCGAAGCCATCGGGGTGATCGCTGCCCAGTCAATCGGTGAGCCGGGTACGCAGCTCACGATGCGTACGTTCCACATCGGTGGTACGGCGACTCAGCGCGTCGAGCAGTCGCACGTCGAGTCCCGAAACGAGGGCACGATCAAGTACATCAACCTCACTACGATTCGCGACAAGCATGGTTCGCTCATCGTCATGAATCGCAACGGAGAGATCTCCGTGGTCGACAAGACCGGGCGCGAGCGCGAACTCTACCCGGTGGTATATGGCGCCAAACTACACCTGGAAGACGGTGCAGCAGTGGCGGCTGGCGGCTTGATCCACGAATGGGATCCTTTCCAGAACCCGATCCTGACCGATGTTGCCGGTATCGTGAAGTTCGGTGACATCGTCGAAGGATCGACCATGCAGGAGCAGGTCGACGAGTTCACCGGTCTGTCACGCAAGGTGATCATCGAGTCGAAGGACCCCGAATTGCGACCGCGTATTTCGATCAAGGGAGCCGATGGCAACACCCAGCGGCGCTATTTGATGCCGGTGGGCGTGAACATCTCGGTAGTCGAAGGCGAGGACGTCGGTGCTGGCGATACGCTCGCGCGAATTCCCCGAGAGACGACCAAGACCAAGGACATCACGGGTGGTCTGCCACGCGTCG
This sequence comes from bacterium, assembly GCA_024226335.1. Lineage (NCBI taxonomy): Bacteria > bacterium. Next base: position 887 of record JAAELY010000067.1, on the reverse strand, counting down.
CGGAACTGTTCGAGGCTCGCAAGCCGAAGGAGTTCGCGATCGTTTCGGAGATCAATGGTGAAGTCAGCTTCGGGCCAGACGTCCGCGGCAAGCGCCGCGTGATCGTCACGCCTGAGACGGGCGAGCCGCGCAACTACGACATCCCGAAGGGCAAGCACATCGCGGTTCACGAAGGCGACTTCGTGCGCGCCGGTGAAGCCTTGATGGGTGGGTCCTCCAACCCGCATGACATTCTCAAGATCAAGGGCGAGAAGGAACTGGCTCGGTACCTGCTGGATGAGATCCAGGAGGTCTATCGGCTGCAGGGCGTGCCCATCAACGACAAGCACATCGAGGTCATCGTGCGCCAGATGCTGCGTTGGGTACTCGTTACGCAGGCCGGAGACACCGACTTCCTGATCGGGGAGCAGGTCGAGAAACTCGTCTTCGACAAGGCCAATGCCGAGGTCACGAAGCAGGGCAAGGAGCCTGCGATCGCCGAGCCGATGTTGCTGGGTATCACCAAGGCGTCCCTGTCGACGGAGAGCTTCATTTCCGCGGCCTCGTTCCAGGAGACCACCAAGGTCCTGACCCAGGCATCGATCTCCGGAAAGACCGACCGGCTTGCCGGCCTCAAGGAGAACGTCATCATGGGCCGCCTGATTCCCGCCGGTACGGGCATGCCCCGGTACAGGTATATGGGAATTCGAATCGAGGGTGCGGATGAGGACGTAGGAGACGAGAGCGTCCTGGATGTCCTCCCGCCGCGGCCGGTCGTGCTCGATCCGCAGCCCGAGGGGCTCATGGCCGGACCGCCCGTAGGCGACCGAGGCATCGAAGCCTGAGCTAGATCCACTTCCTGATCACGTCGGATCCGGGCAGCGAACGGGTCCGACGTGGTTGGATTT
>JAAELY010000066.1 GCA_024226335.1 bacterium | reverse complement strand
GCTCTCAGGCCACCGCCGGGAGACGGCTCAGATGGCCGCTGCGGCCAGCAATGCGAAGTGGCGCGAACCGCCGGCGTCGGCCAGGGGGTCGAGCTCTTCACCTGCGCTGATAAAGCCGAGGCTCGGTCTGAAGCTCCCCTTGGGGAAGATTGCTGCGGCGGCGTTGCCTAACCTCAAGGTGACCGAGGCTTGGCGAAACATGTCGACGAAGGCGCGCAGCGTCTGGCGGAAACGCTTGCGCATGTCTTTGCTCGCAGCGTGACACCGCGGCTTCGGCGAAGGCCGGAATCCTGCTGGCCGCGAGAGCGGGTTCTGGTGTCGGATTTTGTCCATGCCGACGGGCTCGGTGCCGCGCTCTTCACGGAGTGCGGCGGCGGCCGCTTCGATCTCGGCGACCATCTGGGCTACGCGTTTTCGGATCTCGGCTGTCGGCAGGTTCTGCCAACAGGGCAGCGGCGCGAGCTTGAGCTGGTAGGGCGTCATGAAGGCGCTGCGAGGAACTCTCTCGGCCGCTGTGCCGCGGCGAGCCGCCTTGCGCTCGGCCTGGCGATTCGTCTCGTACTCGATGGCGCGGTCGTACCACATCCCGGTCATCGGCCTGCCGTCGATGAGCGCTTCGGCGCAGTGCAGGCCCTCCCAGTCCTCGATGCGAGCCACGAGATTCTCCTTGATGGTGTTCGAGAGCACGTACCGGAGGCGCTCGATCAGTGCCTCCGGCTCGGGAGAGATCGGGACGAGGTGGAAGCGATCGGTCCACACGGGCCCACTCCAATCGTCCTGGAGGTGATTCGTTTCGCGGGCCAGATTGCCGTTGACGAACTCCATGAAGTCGGCGAGCTGGTCGACGTCCTCCGGTGTTAAGATCAGGTGATAATGATTGCTGGCCGCGACCGCCGCGTGAACCTTCACCGGGTACTTCTCCTGGGCTCGGGCGAGGACGCCTACCATGACGCGGGCAAAGTGAGAAGTGGCGGGCAGGAGATAGAAGCCACCGATGGTTCGAGTGGTGACTTCGACGCTCCAACCAGGGGGCAGATAGCGAGGATCTCGAGGCATGGCTGTTCCTCCCAGGTCACGCCAGAGGCGCGCCTGCGCAATGGCTGGCGGCGCGGTGGAAGGCATGAGGAGGAATCCGCGGCCACACGCCGTGGATCGGCCGTCACGCACCGACGCCAGCCGGTGTCGGCCGGCGAGCGGCACCGGAGAGCTCCGTGTGGGCTAACGCCGACTACACCCTATGTAGAACGGAAAACAGGCTCCAATTCTGGCGCCGAGGTAGGCGGTCAGAGAGGATGGCTAATACCGCCCGTACAGCCAGAGCGACGCGGCCCTCGTCTTGCTTCCGCGGCTACCGTGACCGAAGTGGGTGGAACCTGAATCGGCTCGCGCCGATCAATATCGAAATCGGCTCCGGCATTATAGTTCTATAGTAAGAACGCCAATGTGGAATCACTCGGACATTGCCAGAGAGCCTGCCTCGAAGCTAGGCCAAGCGGGCAAGTCGTGCCCTTACTGCCGGACGGACTTGTCGACTTTCGAGGATCAATCTGGGTACCCCGAAGTTTTCACAGTCATCTACCTTTGCGCGATATGCGGCTGGTGGGGCTGGGTAGACCGCGTTTTTTACCCGGACGTTGTGGATTCGAAATACCTGCAGACGCGTGTAGCTGCTGGCAGTCTAAAGGAGTTGCATCTAACCGATGTTCGCGTGCCGCTAGAAGAAGTCCGTTCCTATTTACTAGCAAGATATAGATCTCGGTTTTCGATGCATCCTCGGCTCTTCGAAGAAACTGTGGGCAGCGTTTTTAGAGACCTAGGTTATCTGGTAGAGGTCACGGGTTACGCCAACGACGGAGGCATTGACGTAATCCTAAAGAGATCGAACGAGACGGTTGGCGTCCAGGTAAAACGATATAAGAACAAGATCGAAGTAGAGCAGATAAGATCCCTAGCGGGAGCCCTCGTTCTACGCGATTATACCAAAGGGATCTTTGTTGCAACTGCATCTTTCACTTCGGGAGCCTCCCAAACCGCCAAGGACTATGCGTCCAAAGGCCTCTCGATCGAGCTGTATGATTGCGTCAGATTCCTGGAAGCACTGAAAATAGGTCAACGAAAAAGGCACGGGTCACTTGATGGGATTTCTTTCCGGGATGCAGAATATCTTCTGCCTTTTGAGGAGCTTGAATTGCGTAAGGATTTGTCAACCGTGATCGAGGAATCTGAACGGTGAAAGTTCTCAAGCAGTTTGAGGAGCTCAGTGTATCGATTCAGCGTAGAACCACAAGCCGAAGCGGACGGCTTCGCCGCGCGCTTGGCTTGGGCCGTTCGGCGTTCGGAACCAAGAACATCGCCAGCTGGTCAACTGGGACCGCCTCGAAGAAAGGAGTAGGTGAATGATTCGACGATTTTTCTTGTGGCTCGCCCTCGCGGGCGTACTCGGCTTCGCTAGTTTTGTACTCGCTACCGGCAGTGGAGAGGGGTCGGAGCCCTCAGCTGTCGCCCTGGCCCACGGCTACCCGCCTGGGCCATACTCCGAGGCGGTCTTCGAAATCTCGGACGATGCCGCGGTGATGGTCCTGAGAGTGGAGCACGCTGGCCGCTCGCTGCGGCTCTATGGTGACGGTCGGCTAGAGATCCAGGCCGGCGAAGACGAGAGCTACACCCGCCGCCTCGACCGCGCGCGGATGCTCGAAATCTTCCGCGCCGCCGTGGATCACGGCCTCGCGGAGTTCAGTGTAGACTTGCTCTATCTTGAGATCGGGCAAGATGCATTCCGCAAGGCCTGCAAGACCCCGCGGGTAGTCGCCACCCTCAGATTCACCGCCTACGATCGCCACGGGGCAGGGGGCGGTCTCGAACGGGGCGGTTTCTGCCCCGACGACTGGCCACAGCTCGGTCAGTCGCGAGCGTTGGTCGAGTTGCGCGCAGTTCTCGATGTGGAGATCCAGGCCGCAAAACGCGGAGGATCGATCGAGCTGACGCCGCCTGACTACAAGGCCGCGACGTTCACTCTATCAAGCGACCCGGAACAACTGATCCTTAGCTTCAGAATCACCATGGATGGATCAGGGCCAGCGATGCGTCTCTATGGCGACGGCCGGTTAGAGCTGCGGCGATACGGTAGGCACGGCGCTGTAACAGAACGCTATGATCGCAGCTTAGATTTTTCCAAGATGACCGAACTTGTCCGTCTAGCTGTGGATCATGGCTTCGCCGAGTGGAGCCGAGATAGCCTGAATTTCTTGGGCGTCGGCGCTCACTCTAGCCACCCTACAGCGGCGGTAGGCGAGCTGCATCTATCTGGCTATCAGCGGGGCGATTATTCGAGAGACAATCTCGCGCGGCAGTTCAAGATTGGTGGAGTTCGTACTGCTCTTGAGCACTCGGCCGACGTGTTGCAGGTCCAGGGGATGAAAGCTATTCGGCAGGTAATGGACGATCACTTCGCATCAGCCAGGAGGGCCGAAGAGTGATCAGTAGACTTAGTAGACTTCTTCTTGTCGGCGCATTGCTGTCATCTTCGCCGGCATTGGCTGGCGCATTCTTTGGTACGGATAGCATCGCCGCGTGCGGTGGTGCCGAATGCCGTATTTTTGTTATTGCGCATCCTGTCGGCTACACATCGGCCGGGATCGGTGGAGAGATCGAGGTCCCTGTATGCATCCGGCCGGGTGACACGCCATTCGTACAGCGCGCCATAGACGAAGCAATTGTCCTATGGAACGGTTTGACGCCGACGACGGGCAATTGCAGGGATTGCGCAAGCTCCGAAGATACGGAACCCATCCCGGGCGTGAGCATCATGGCTACCACGGCGATTCATGAACTCGGGCATTGTGCTGTAGGCCTAGGCCATGGCAACTTTAGAGATCCGCTCACAAACGAAATAAACAACTTCACAGCGGCGCGGGATGTGGATACTTTCGACGGAGGCGCGGACATGGTCCGGGGATCCCGCGACGACATCGTGACGCCGCTCACGGGGCCGCCTCCGCTCGCTAGGGCAACTCACTGGTACAGGATCTCTGACAATGACCCTGTTGTCATCGACGGTACGGTGATCGATTCCAGCACCTACGCGATACTCCCCGCCCTACTGCCGGCTGGCAGTTCTTGGGTCGCAAACGGGAATCGCTATGTGTCGGATTTGCTTGGGGCTGGCTTCGATACGCAGAGCGTCATGCATGGCGTCGCTGTGAGGAACATGCGGTATACGGGGCTTACCGCGGACGACACTAACACGACGCGCCACGGGATGACCGGCCTCGATATGGTGGCTGGCACGGCCGACGACTACACGATCCACCTGGCGCTGGTCGACGACTGTGCCGACGCTGAAATCGAAGTTCAGTGGAAGCCGCTTGGGCCACCCATGCCTGGAGAGCTTCAGCTACTCGGCCGCTGTAGTGCTCTTCTCGATTACATCGGGCCGCAACCGCCGCCGCCAGCGGGGCGGATTCATTTTGCCATGACTGCGCTCAGTCCGCCCCGGATCGTGCTCGAAATGAACTCTGAGGTCGAATGGGGCGTTTTCTACGACGGCTTCGAGACCGGCGATCTTACCCGCTGGTCATCGTCACAATAGGCACGTTGAGGGCTTTCGATGAGGGGCGAGAGAGCCGAACCAGTGACTGGAGGCGGACGCGCTCCGCGCGCCACTCAGTCGTGTCGTT
>JAAELY010000065.1 GCA_024226335.1 bacterium | reverse complement strand
TGCTGCGGGTGAGCGGCGAAAGCTGAAGAGATGGTATCCAAGTCGATCCAGCGCGTGCTCGCGATCGCCGTCGTCGGGTTCAGCCTGGCGGGCGCCTGGTGGATCCACGGCGTGCAAGAGGTCGAACTCAGCCTGCAGGGACTGCGCAATCTGGTGGACGACCTGGGGATGATCGGTCCGATCGCACTCGTGGGCATCATCGCCCTGCGGCCCTTCCTCGCCCTGCCCTCCGCGATCCTGCTGGCGGTGGCGGGCCTGCTCTTTGGCGCGGTGGCCGGTGCGCTGTACGGAACGGCCGGTGGAACCCTGGGCGCGGCGATCGCCTTCTGGATCGCCCGCGTGATGGGCCGGGAAGCGATCCAGACGCGCCTCGGCGCCGCCTTCGAACCCGTAGACAAGTATCTCAGCTCTCGCGGGGCTCCCTGGCTCGCCGCCTACGTCGCGCTTCCGGTCTCGTTGCTGTCGCCGGTGTTCTTCGCCGCGGGCGTGACGAGAATGAGCTTCGCGCCCTTCGTCGCGGCCGCGGCCATCGGGTTCCTGCCGCGCGCGGGGCTGTACGCTTTTCTGGGTCGGACGATGGCGGAGCCGAGCCGGAACAATCTGATCCTCGCGTCGGCCTTCGTCATCGTGGCGATGATCGTCGTCTTCGCAGCGCGGCGTTACTTCGTTACAGGTGATTCCGGAGGCGAGTCCGGCGTGTCCGGAGGCGAGTCCGGGGACGATTCACGCGCAAGCTCGTAGCGTTTGAGTCTGCGTCTGACCACGGGCGCCAGAACGTAGAGTCCGAACAGATTCGGCACACAGATCAGGAAGACCAGTGCGTCGGAGAAGTCGAGCACCGCTTCGAGCTGGATCATGCAGCCCAACGCCACGAAGATGCAGAACACCGCGTTGAAACTCTGCACCTTGGCGCGCGAATCACCGACCAGGTAGACCCACGCGACCAGGCCGTAGTACGACCAGGAAATCATCGTCGAAAACGC
>JAAELY010000064.1 GCA_024226335.1 bacterium | reverse complement strand
GTGTGGTCGCGCAGGTTGCCCTTCGTGGCCGCCAGGATCGCCTTCTGCTCAGCGGTCGTCAGCGTCGTCGGGCTGAGTCTTGGCATCGCGGTTCTCCGTTGCATTGACGAGGCGTTCGAGCAGGTCGTTCAGCCGGACGAGTTGCCGAGCGATCTCCGGCAGCGTCTGGTTGTAGTACGTGTGCCCCATTCGGGTGCGATAGAAGTCGCTCACGGTCTCACCTCGTTCCAGAGTTCGATCTGTCGTTGCCATTCGGGCTCGGCCACGATGGGTCGTAGTTGACGCTCGCTGATCGAATCGCGGCCAGTTGTAACCAGCGGCAACCCGAGGATCGCGGTCTGAATCTCGGGTGCGAGCAGTAGTAGATTCGTGATCTGCGTCATTCGGGCACGAGTGACGCCGATGGAACGGGCGGCTTCGGCCAGGTCGCGAAACTCTCCAGCGCGGATCTTTTCGTCGATCTTGTGGGCCAGAGCCAGCATTCGCGCCACGCGAGGAATGCGGCCTGCGGGCGCACTGTCGCGCCGTGGTGCGGGCTTGTTCCCGAAGTCGACCCTATGGACGGTCTTTGCGACAGCGGCCTTCACGGCGAAACCTCGGCGGAGAACGCGCCGAATCCCGCGAGCCGCCAGGTGATCTGGAGATTGCCGGTTCCGCCGTCGTACTCGATGGCCTCGATTAGAAGTTGCAATACCCGCTCGCGCTCGGGCGTCAGCAGCACATCCCAGATCGGGTCGAACGCTTCCAGCGCCTGAGCCAGGTCGTCGCGATCGATACTCTGCGCCTTGAGGTCGGCCAGCTCGGTCTTGATCTCCGCCTGCCTCGCCTTGATCTGGGCGAGTCGTTCCTGGGCGGTAGTCAGTTTCTCCGCGACTGCATCGGCAGCCGGTCCGTCGACCCGAGAGACGGCGGCGACCAGGCGCTCGACATCAGCCTTCGCCGGACCGAGATCGTTCTTGAGCCGTCTCGCCTCGAGTCTCAGCCCCCTGGCCTTCGCCTTCACCTCGGCTACAGCCTGCCGGAACGTCTGCTCCTGGAGCGCAGGGTCGGCACCGATGCGGCGGATCTGGTCGACGACGAAGGCTTCGACCTTGTCGGCGTTCATCGACTTGGTGGGGCACGTCGCGTGTCCGTTCTTCTGCGCGGCCCGGCAGGTGTAGTACCGATAGAGCCGAGCGCCCTTGGTCGTCGGGGTGGGGACCATCGCGGCGTCGCACGCGGAGCAGCGGAGCAGGCCACGCAAGAGGAAGCCGTGCCGATTCCGGGCTCCAGCACCGCCGCTTGTTCGATTCTCTGAGAGCAGGCGCTGAACCTGATCGAATAGCTTCTTCGTGACGATCGGATCGTGATCGCCTTTGAAAGTATCGTCGCCGAGCTTCTGCCTGCCGATGTAGAGAGGATTCCGAAGCAGGTTCCGAACGCTGGCGTTGTTCCATTTCTTTCCACCGCACGGTCGCTTCGTTTTCGCAGTCCACGCCTTCGTTCTCCACCCGCGACGGTTCAGTTCCTGGGAGACTTGGACCAGGGACGGCGTCTCGACGTAGAGCTGGAAGATCGATTTGACCTGCTCCGCCTCGGTCTTATTTATCACGATGCGGCCGCCCTCGGGGACAGTGTCGTACC
>JAAELY010000063.1 GCA_024226335.1 bacterium | reverse complement strand
TGGCGTTGCCATCGATCCGCGACATCCTCTATGAGAAGTTCGAGGTCGACGCCGTGGTCACTGACGCTCGTGCCCGCCGCAACGGTCACTCGTTGCAGATCGACGTCGTCGGCATTACCAATGGCGAGGTCAACGAGGTGTACCTCGTCGAGATCAAGAGCCGCCTGCGTGAGGAGTCCCTGCAACAGATACTCAAGCACCTGCGCAGTTTCGTCAGTTTCTTTCCGGAGCATCGGGGTAAAACTCTCTACGGTCTGCTGGCGGCAGTGGACGTCCCCGAGGAGTTCGAGAAGCGGGTTCTTTCGCAGGGGATCTATCTGGCCAAGATTCACGGCGACCTCTTCGAGCTCGTGACGCCGGTCGGTTTCGAGCCTCGGGGATTCCCCAGCTAGACAGGTCTCGGCCGGCTCTCAAGTCGAAGCTCCGCCAGCGCGTAGAGCGCGGCGAGTTGCTCGCGCTGGAGATCGAAGCAGAAGGCGTTTCCAGTCTCGCGGGGAAGTATCGCGACGATCCGACCCTCGCCGAGATCTGTGATGAAGCCTACCGGCTGAGGGATGCCGAGCCTCTCGGATGATCGCCTTTGACACCGATGTCTTGACCGGCATCCTGAGGGGCCGGGTCGGTCTCGTCGAGCGCGCTGCCGGAATCGCGGCCGATCAGCAGGCCGTACCGGTCATCGTGATCGAGGAGATCATGCGCGGTCGCCCGCCTGAATGTCATTCGTCGAGCTGAAGCCGGTAGGTCCAAGGTCCCCATCGACCGTTCCTACGAGCTCTTCGAGCGGACCCTTCAGTGACTTCCGGCGCATGCGAATCCTTTCGTATACCGCCGAGGCTGAAGCGGCGTACACGGCCTGGCGACAGCAGGGGATTCGCG
>JAAELY010000062.1 GCA_024226335.1 bacterium | reverse complement strand
GCTGTTCGCTCAGCACTTCCGGCGATCTCCCGCCCTGCTCGGGGCCGAGGAGATCCGGCAGTTCCAGGTTCACCTCGTCGTTCACGAGAAGGTCGCGTACGGCAAGCACGCGATGTTCGTCGCCGCACTCCGCTTCTTCTATAACGTGACGCTGGACAAGCCGGTGCTGGTCCAAAAGATCCCTCACCCGAAAGTCGAGCGCCGACTCCCCGTCGTGCCGGGCCGCGATGAAGTGCTCAGATTCTTGGCCGCAATCCCAAATATAAAGCATCGAGCAGTGCTGACCACGTGCTACGCCGCAGGCCTCCGGGTCTCCGAGGCTGTCAGCCTGAAAGTTCACGACATCAACGGTACGCGAAAGATCATCCACGTTCACCAGGGCAAGGGGCGCAAAGACCGCATCGTCCCGCTCTCCGAAACTCTCCACGAGGTGTTACGAGAGTACTGGCGTGCTGTCCGCCCCAGGACATGGTTGTTCCCTGGGCGCGATCCCGATCGCCCTCTGTCGACGCGTTCGATCCAGTACGTCTGTCAACGTGCACGCCAACGTGCCGGCCTGCACCCGAAGCTGACCGTGCATTCGCTGCGTCACGCGTTCGCGACGCATCTGCTGGATGCGGGGACCAGCGTGCGTGTAATCCAGGTTTTGCTGGGTCACCGCAGTCTTGCCACGACACAGACCTACACCCGGGTATCGATGCGCGAGGTCGTCGGCACGCGCAGCCCGCTCGACATGAGCGACTCCGCGCAAACCTGATCTCGAGCCGAGATGATGACGCGCCACCGCTTGGAGGTGGCCGATGTCGTCCGCAGCCACGTCGATGGTTACCTCGACAGTCGCGGCGGACGCGTCCCAGGACCAGAGCGACGGGTCCTGTCGGCCATCTCGACGTGCAGGACCGCCGCGTGCGGCGGGCACATCGATCGGTGCGACCGCTGCGACCACCAGCAAATCGCCTACAACTCTTGCCGCAACCGCCACTGCCCGAAGTGTCAGGCCACGGCTCGTCGTCGATGGCTCTCCGATCGGCAGCGCGACCTGCTGCCGGTCGAGTATTTCCATGTCGTGTTCACGATCCCGCATCTTCTGGCATCGCTTGCACTCCAGAATCGGAAGGCCGTCTACGCCATCCTTTTCAAGACCTCAGCCGAGGCAATGCGCGAGCTGGCCCGCGATCCCAAGTACCTCGGGGCAGAGATCGGCTTCGTCTCCGTGCTGCATACGTGGGGTGAGACCTTGATGCTTCACCCGCACGTCCACTGCGTCGTCCCAGGTGGCGGGATCGCGCCGGACGATTCGCGCTGGGTCCCGTGTCGTC
>JAAELY010000061.1 GCA_024226335.1 bacterium | reverse complement strand
TCACCTGGCGCGGCACGCACTGATGGATCGGCTGCTGCTGTGGCTTCGCCGGGCACATCCGTGCCCTCATCCCCGACGGCACCGAGCACGGGCTGGGGAATGTCGCCGTCTCCGATGAGGCTCTCGAGGAGCTTCACGAGGTCTTCGGCATTGCGGTGCTCGATGGGGAAGGACCGCATGCCCTTGCGAGGCGGTAGGTCCGTTCGTTCGAGACGATCGATCAGCTGCTGGATCTCCTCGTGCAGGTGGAGAGGAGCGGTGACGATCAGCGACCCCGTCAGCGTGTCCTGGACGATACGCTGTCCCCCCTCGGTCTCGACCCCGATGACCTGCGACACCAGCTCGACCGTCTCGGCCAAACCGAAGCGGCGCGGCAGGTAGTGCTTCGTGAACGTCGCCTCGGCGCGATCGAACCTGCGCACGAGCTCGCGCCACTCAGCCATCTCCTCCTCGGGCGCCACGATCACGAGTCGTGGGGAACCCGGGGCAGCGACGGTCGCCCCCCTCAGCCCGATCCCATCGACGGCCTTGCGCTTCTGCACGACCTGCTCCAGCAGTGCAGCCAGAGCGACCGGTGACGCCCGTCGCAGTTCAATCTCCTCGGTTACCGGTGCGCTCGGGATGCGGTCGAGGTGTTCGAGCAGATCAAGGGCCTCGATCACTTGGAACTTCAGCCCAGCGATCAGGACGTGGTCCGTTCCCGAAGGCGACGCCACGAGCGTTCCGTCCTTGGGAAGAAACGCCTGGAGTGCCTGCACGGTGTCCGACGGCGCATCGCCCCGGATCGGTCTTAGGACCTTGATGAAGCCAGCTCTGGCGTCTTCGACATCACCGTCCTCTAGCCTCGCGAGCCCCGCGGCCTGGTCTAGGGGGACGATGCTCAAGGTGTCCTCGCCCGGGGCCTGAATGCAGGCGAGACCACCGCTCGCGAGCACCCGGTTCGCGGTAGCCCAGAGCCCCTCGACCGACACCCCCGGACCCGAGTCAATGCGTACGCTGCCCTCTAATGCACGGGCGCTGAAGTCGATCGGAAGCTCGAGTTCGCTCGCACAAATGCGCAGAAGGTCCTCGAGCTCGATCTCCTCGGCCACGACGTGCATCGACGGCGTTCGAGGATCGGGATCCTGAACGCCGAACGCGCGGGTCCCGGGAAGGACCGCAAGCGCCGCACAGATTGCGGAGAGCATAGCCCCTATTCGTCCGCTACGGCCGCCTCCCACGCGGTCTGGACGGCTGCGAGGTTCGTGTCGAGGTTAGTCTTGGCGGTCGCCACGTCCGTCTGCGCCCGGAGCTGAGCGAGTCGCGTCACGCAAGCCGCTTCGGGTTCCCAGCCGAGGTCGGCGCAGGTCTTCTCGTGCTGCAACAGATCGCGGAGCTCGACCCACTCGTCGTCCGTGCGGTCGATCACGAGGAACTCAGTCGGCTGCTTCCATTGCGCGTTGCCGCGGATCGTACCCAGCGTTGCCTTCTGGGCGCTCGTGAGGTCAGCCGTTGCAGCGGTGAAGAGCGCGTCGAGCACGGCATCGCGCGCGGCGATCGCGGCATCGAGATCGACCTTCGCTTGCTGAAGGTCCGCGACCTGTTGGTCGGTCGCTTGTCCGCTCTTGACGAGGCGTTGCAACTCGTCGTGGGTGGACTTGGCCGATGAGTAGGTTGCGTCCGCATCCGCGAGATCCCCGTTCACTGCGGGATCGGACTCGGTTAGGTCATCGATGATGCCAGCGACTCCGGTCGAGGTGATGCCAGATGCTGCAAGCGCCTCTGCGGACAGACCGGTGCGCAGAGCGAGCACAGCGGTATCGGATGTCTCTCGTGGCGCGAGCGATGCGGCTGCGATGCCGAAGGACAGAACAGTCGGAATCAGGGCTGCGAGGATCTTCATGGGGACTCCCTTGTCTTTTGGATCCGAGTGCGCGACCGGGAAGGTGCGCGCTGTCTCTCGTCTAGGCGCTGGGGCTGAGTGAAGTAACCGGTGCTATCGATCTGAGTTGCGTTCCGCTCGCGATGTATTTCGTGAGGCGGTGGCTGGCAAATGGGCTGGCTCCCTCCTCCTTTGTGTGAGCAAGGGAGGAAACAATTCAGCCTCGTCGGGTTTGTTTTGCACCTTCAATTCAAGCCGTTGCCGGTCAAGGCGTTCCGGATCCATTTGGCGAATAGCGTAATAGCGCGGCCTCTATTCTCTATTTCAATTTCAAGCGCCTGGCGGAAAAGCACTTGCCGCGTGGCGCCGGTTTTGTGGCTCTCCGACACCTTTAGTGGGTGGCCAGGTCGCTCAAACTGCCCCCAACGAGCCGGAGCCCCCCAGCGGTGCCCAGAATCCGGCCTCCAGAACCTGTGAAGGAGGGGAGCAGGCCATGTCCACGACTCAGAGCGCTG
>JAAELY010000060.1 GCA_024226335.1 bacterium | reverse complement strand
CAAGCCACGGGCAAGACACCTACGCATATCCAGACTTCGAACACCTGCGAGCAATGCCACACGACTTCGGCCTGGCTCCCCGCAGCCTTCAGCCACGCGGGCATCACGAGCGGTTGCACCACTTGCCACAACGGTGTGCAAGCCACGGGCAAGACACCTACGCATATCCAGACTTCGAACACCTGCGAGCAATGCCACACGACTTCGGCCTGGCTCCCCGCAGCCTTCAGCCACGCGGGCATCACGAGCGGTTGCACTACTTGCCACAACGGTGTCCAGGCCGCGGGTAGAACGCCTACTCACATCCAGAGCACCAACAGCTGCCAGGATTGCCACGGGACCCAAGCCTGGATTCCGGCGAGCTTCAGCCACTCCGGAATCACGAGCGGTTGCTCGAATTGTCACAACGGAGTTCAGGCACCGGGCAAGACGCCGACCCATATCCAGAGCGCAAACACGTGCGAAGACTGTCACGGAACCAACGCCTGGTTGCCCGCCAGTTTCAGCCACCCAGGAATCACGAGCAGCTGCTCGAGCTGTCATAACGGAGTACAAGCCGCGGGAAAGACGCCTACACACATCCAAAGTTCGAACACGTGCGAGGACTGCCACAGCACCAATGCCTGGTTACCGGCGAGTTTCAGCCACTCGGGCATCACAGGCGGCTGCGCCACCTGCCACAACGGTGTACAAGCCAGCGGAAAGACGTCAGGCCACGTGATCACGACTGCGTCGTGTGAGACCTGCCACAGCACGGCCGCGTGGATTCCAGCCAGCTTCGATCATGACAGCATCACGGGCAACTGTGGGAGTTGCCACAACGGTGTACAAGCGACGGGCAAACACACCGGCCACTTCGTCACCAGCATTGACTGCATTCAGTGCCATAACACAAGCACCTGGAGTCAGATCTCATTTTCCCATACGTCAGCGGCCTACCCGGGCAACCATCAGGGGAATCCGGGTTGCACCGAGTGCCACCAGTCCAATAGCCAGTCAGCCACCTGGATTTTCGCGCAGTACCAACCCGATTGCGCAGGTTGCCACTCAAATGATTTCGACGATAGCGAGCACAAGAAGTGGGAAAACCCAGACGCCTTCTACAGTGCGAGTGATCTCCGAGATTGCACCGGTGCTTGCCATAGGTACACGAACTCTTCAATGACGACGATAGAGAAGTTCCGGAGCGGTGAACACCGAGTCAACCGCGGAGACTGGTAGAAAGCCGATGTCGCTAATCCATCTGCGCTTCGCACTCGTCCTGCTCGCAGTGGTTGCGGGGACGTGGACGAGTTCTTCAATCAGCGCGGACACGCGAACGACGCGCGTGCTTCGAGGCGTAACCGTCGCGCCGGGACGGGATTGGACCGTCATCGAGATTCACATGGACGTGGACCTGCGACTATTGAGCCACGCACCCGTGCGACTTGGACGAACCCTCGAGATCCGTATGCGCCGCCAACTCTACCAGCCATCGTCGCCGGCATTGCGCGGCGGCGAGACCGTCGAATGGCACGAGCGGGACCTGGTAGGACTCGTCGACGTCCAACTCGATGCAGACAGCGCAGGCAACCCAAAACTGCTGGTGCACTTCGACCGCCCCATGGAATTCGAGGTATCGCAGGGGAACGCACTTGATAGGGTCCAAATCGCGGTCCGCCCGGCCCCGTTGCAAGAGATTCAGCCCGTTCTGATCCGACCGCGCCCCGCAGGCGAGGCCGATAGCGTCGACCAGAACCGCATCGACCAGATCATGAGCGAAGCGCGCAAGGCCATGACGGCCGGGAATTTCGATCGGGCAATCCTGCTCTTCACAAAGGTGATCGAACAGCCTGAGCACTCCCGCGCCCCAGAAGCGTTGGAACTGCTCGGACTGGCACACCAGCGCAACGGGCAGTTCGCACACGCGAGGGCAGAGTATGCCCGCTATCTTCAAATCTACGATGACATCGACGGCTCTGCACGCGTGCGGCAACGCCTGCAGGCCTTGCTCACCCTGAAATCGGGCCGTCAACCGAAGGCCATGGCGCGCCCCACACAGGAAACCTGGTCACACTCTCTTTCCGGCAGCATTTCACAGTCCTACCGGCGCCACGATCTCGACATCGACGGAAACGAGAGCGAGACCACGAGTTCGTCGTTCGACTCGGACGTCTTCTTGTCTTCACGTCACGTACGACCGGGCCTCTCGCTACGCACCAGCTACGCAGCGAGCTATCGCCACGATCTGCTCGAGACGCTCGACACAGCGGACGCGCTTCGAATCACTTCGGGTTTCATCGACCTGCGTTGGCGGGAGAGTGAGAATTCTCTGCGCCTCGGACGTCAGTCGGCGTCTGGAGGCGGCGTTCTGGGGCGTTTTGACGGCGCGTTGTTCGGCTTCCCGATGGGCGAGCGGTTGCGGCTCAATCTGGTCTCGGGCTTCCCTGTCGACTTCACCGAGTCCAACCACTTGAACGCATCGCGTCCCTTCTACGGCCTGAGCATCGATAGTGGTTCTTTCGCCGACTACTGGGACGGACAGCTTTTCGCAATCCAGCAGTGGATCGATGGGGTCGAAGGTCGCACCGCCGTCGGGGGACAGCTGCGCTTCGCTCACCCTCAAGGCTTCTGGCTGGCCATGGCTGATTACGATGTATCCTACGGTGTGTTGAACACGGCCATGCTAGTCGGCAACTGGCGGCTCGGCGACACGACCAGCATCAATCTCCTGGCTGATCTACGTGCCAGTCCAGTACTCACGACCCTGAACGCTTTGCAGGGGCAAACCGCGACCTCGATTGATGATCTGCACGATCTCTTCAGCGCAGACGAGATCCGCCAACTGGCCGAAGACCGGACTTCGCGCTCACGTCTGGTGACGATCGGTGCGACGCACAGGATCAACCAGACCTGGCAAGTATCCGGAGACGTCTCCCTGTCTCGCCTTTCGGATACCGAAGCGTCGGCCGGAGTCGATGCGACCGAGGGCACGGGAAATGAAGTCTTCTACTCTTTGCGGGGCAGCGCTTCCAACCTCCTGGTCGAAGGCAGTTTCACCAGCTTCGACGTGCGCTATGCCGACACCAGCAGCGGACGCCGATACTCTCTGGGCGGAAGCGGACGCTATCCGATCGTAGAGGGCCTGCGATTGGGCCCCCAACTGATTGTCGAGAGGCGCGAGAACGACTCTGCTGCCAACTTGTGGAGGTATCGACCTTCCATACGAGCGGATTTCCGTTGGAAGCGACTCTGGCTGGAACTCGAACTCGGTATCGATATTACCGATGGCTCGGCGAACGTAAGCGGAAGCGACCAGCGGGAGTACTTCAGCATGGTCGGCTATCGGTACGAGTTCTGATGCCATGAACTTCGCAGACCTCTCGCTGATCGCCTTCTATCTCGGGCCTCCACTGCTCGTACTCGGGTTCATTCGCGTCCGCGCTCAACGCCGCGAAAGGACCGCGAGAATGCGTCTCGACGAAGCCCATGAAGCGGGTTTGCTCGAGCCTCCGAGCCTCCATCCACTCATCAATCTGAACCGCTGTGCCGGTTGTGGAAGCTGCGTTCGAGCTTGCCCCGAAAACGGAGTGCTCGGCATCATCGACCAGCGGGCCGTTCTGGTAGCTCCTGCGAACTGCATCGGTCACGGTGCCTGTAAGACTGCTTGTCCAATGGATGCGATCACCCTCGTCTTTGGCACGGCCACGCGTGGAGTCGACATCCCGAATATTGGCGATGATTTTCAGACCAATCTGCCAGGCCTGTTCATCGCCGGTGAACTCGGCGGAATGGGATTGATTCGCAACGCTGTAACTCAGGGGCGCCAGGCCATCGAAAATCTAGCTCGGTGTTCGCGAGCGAGCGCAAAGGACGAAGTCGACGTCGTCATCGTCGGAGCTGGCCCCGCAGGGTTTGCAGCGACTCTGGCCGCCAAGAAGCTCGGACTGTCTGCGGTCACCATCGAACAGGATACGCTCGGAGGAACGGTCGCCCACTACCCGCGCGGAAAGATCGTGATGACCGCCCCCATGGAGTTGCCACTGTTTGGAACGGTAAAAATGCGCGAAACGAGCAAGGAAGCGTTGCTCGAATTGTGGGAAGAGGTGGAACGCAAGACGGGTATCGAAATCCGCTACCACGAGCGCATGGAGAACATCCAACCTCAGGGCAACGGCTTCTGCGTAACGACGAATCGGGGAATCCATCGCGCGCGCTCGGTGTTGCTCTGTGTCGGACGCCGCGGCACACCTCGAAAACTCGGTGTTCCGGGTGAAGAGCTGCCGAAAGTCGTCTACAGACTGAGCGATCCTGAGCAGTATGCGGGGCAGCGGGTGCTCGTTGTCGGCGGTGGCGATAGTGCGCTCGAAGCAGCGGTAACACTGGCCGAAGAAGTCGAAGGCACATCGGTCGCACTCTCCTACCGAAATCCCTCGTTCGGCCGAGCCAAGCAGAAGAACCGCGAGCGTGTCGACTCCGCTGCGAAGTCTGGATCCCTGAACCTCCTGCTCGAATCGACACTCACGGCCATCGAGCCGGAGCAGGTAAGCCTGAACGTTTCCGGGCGATCGATAGAGATTGAAAACGACGCGGTGATTGTCTGCGCTGGAGGTGTAGTCCCGACTGCCTTTCTGGAATCCATCGGCATCGAAGTGGAGACCAAGCATGGCACGGCCTGATCGAACCTCGAGCGATACGTGTCAGGTGAGACTCATAGGCCTTCTTCGACGATCCGCGAGCACTCTCACGACCCTGCTCCTCGCCCTTCCACTCGCGCCATCCGCCGCCGAGGTAGAGGACGGACTACAGGCCATTCGCAGAAGCGAGCCGGCGAAAGCGGCCGGGATCTGGTCGGATCTCGCCCGAGATGGGGACGCAGATGCCGCCTACCACCTGGGCGCTCTGTACCGCGGAGGCCGCGGAGTAGTAAAAGACTGGGACCGGGCTTTCCGTCTGTTTTCCCAGGCCGCAGAGGCAGGTCACGCCAAGGCACAGTACAGCCTCGGCCTGCTCTACCAGAACGGCCAGGGCATCGATATCGATTTCGCACGAGCCCGGGAATGGTTCTCAGCCGCGGCTGCACAAGATCACGCGGCTGCACGGAAACGCCTCGAGGTATTGGCCACAGAAATGCCTTCCCGCCTGGTCGAGCAGACCCCGGAAGATGCGTTGCACAAAGCCGTTTCGCTCGGTGAGCGAACTCTGGTCACTCATCTTCTCAAAGCGGGCGCCGATGCCAACGCGCGAGACGCGGACGGGCGAACTCCCCTGCTCCTCGCCTGCGAACGCGGCGAAGGGGAGATCGTCGGGACACTGCTCAGATCCGGCGCCGATCCGGACTTGGTCGACGCATTCGCGGATTTTCCGCTCGTCGTCGCGACGGATCGCGGTGAGTTGGAAATCGTGGAGCAATTGCTCGGTCGTGGAGCGGATGTGGACAGGATCGATCGCTACGGCAATACGGCTCTGATTGCCGCGGCGCGCAAGGGGCACAGCGACATCGTGGGGCGTCTGCTCGACTCCGGGGCAGCGCTGGAGTCTCGCAATGACGCGGGCGCGACGGCCCTCGCAGAAGCTCGGGCTCGGGGCCACGATTCCGTTGCCCGATTGCTGGAGTCGTCGGGCGCCTGGCCC
Organism: bacterium; assembly: GCA_024226335.1. NCBI lineage: Bacteria > bacterium. The sequence goes on along the minus strand of JAAELY010000060.1, from coordinate 13,851 downwards.
GGTCCCGCGGCACCCGATCCACGCTCGAAAGAGCTGGAGAAACTGGTGCGCGAAGGCGGCGCAGATACCGCATTGATGCGCGCAGTCGCGGCTGGTGAAACAGAACTCGTCGCCTCTTTGCTGGCCAGCGGAGCCAGTTCGAGAACGAGCGACGATCGCGGGACGACCGCGCTCCACGTGGCCGCAGAACACGACCGGGTCGATAGCGCGGCCTTGCTCGTCGAGGCCGGGGCTTCTGTGCACGGGAGTCGGAAGGACGGAATGACACCCCTGCTAGTCGCAGCAGGTTCGGGATCCTCGCGAACTGCCCGCTGGTTGCTCGAACACGGGGCAGACCCAGGTGCTCTCGATCGCGAAGGGCGTGGCGTGCTCGTGCATGCAGCCCGAGGTGCCGATATCGAAGTGCTGAGCCTGATGCTCGATGCTGCGTCGCCACGTGATCGGCGGGCAGCGCTTGTCGAAGCAGTTCGAGACGGTCGAGGAAGCCTGGTTGAACGGCTCGTCGAATCGGGAGCGAGTCCCTCGACGACGGACCGCGAGGGACGAACCGTGCTGAGCCTGGCGGCTCGCGACGGTCATGGCGCAGTCGCGCGGGTGCTGCTCGCAGCAGGAGCCGATCCCAGAGTGCCTTCTCGCGGTGGCGCAACACCGCTCATGCTTGCAGCCGGGCGCTCGCGCCTCGAAGTCGTTCGCCTCCTACTCGAGTCGGGAACAGATCCAGATGCGCGCAATGAGCGTCGAGCCACAGCGCTGATGCTGGCCGCCGAGAACGGAAGCGCAGACATCGTGCGCGTCCTGCTCGAAGCCGGAGCTTCTACTCGTTTCCGCAACTCGGAAGGGGAAAACGCCCTTGGGCTTGCGGAACGCAGTGGGCGAACCGAGGTCGTTGCGATCCTGAAAGAACATACCGGGTTGCTCGGTCTCTTCTGAGAACCTCGCCCCACGGGCTCTACCTGGAGTCGTCGATTCAGGTAGGCTCATTCGATGCGACGCATTCACCTTTTCGAACTCGAAGATCAGAGTTGGTTCCCCTCCATCATCCGCGATGCGGGAACCGACTTCTTGCGCTTCGCGGTCACTCGAGTCGACCAGACCGCAAACTTCGAACCCATACTCGAGAAACTGCTCGCGCAAAGTGGCAGTCCGCACTTGATCGACCTGTGTTCCGGCGGTGGTGGGCCGATCGAGAGCCTTGCCAAGAGCCTGTCTGCAGGCGGCACGAAGATCCGCATCACACTGACGGACTTCTATCCCAACATCAAAGCACTGGAGGGGATCGCCGAAGCTTCAGAGGGTGCGATTGATTTCCATCGCGAACCGGTCGACGCCAGAAACGTACCCGATTCACTCTCCGGTGTTCGCACCATGTTCAACTCGTTTCACCACTTTCGACCGGAGGACGCAAAGGCCATCCTCGCAAACGCCCAAAAAGGCCGAAGTCCAATTGCGATCGTCGAGTTGATCGGTCGCTTCCCCCTGTCATTCCTCTCCATCCCCTTCAACGCGAGCATCGGACTGGCGCTCATCACCCCGTTCATTCGACCCTTCCGCTGGAGCCGACTGCTGTTCACGTACCTGATTCCACTCATCCCACTTCTCGTACTCTGGGATGGACTCGTGTCCTGTCTGCGCGTGTATTGCCCAGCCGAGCTCGACGAACTTACGGCCGATCTCGCAGCAGATGACTGGGTCTGGGATTCGGGCGAGATCCCCAATAGCGCGGCGCCGATCCCTTTGACCTACCTGATCGGCTATCCCAAGGAAGATGCGGCCTGAATCCTTCGGCCGATGGGAATTCGTCAAACGCGTATGATGGACTCTCTTTCAGAGGAGAAGTCATGCCCAGATTGCGCCAGGTCCCACTCGCCGATGCCCACCCCCTCGCCAAGACGATCTACAAAATGCTATTTGGCAAACGCGACCCGGTCGCCGAACCGGGTACCGCGACCGGTACACCGGGCAATTGGTGGACGGTCTTCGCTCTGGTTCCCGATGCATTCGACCACACGTCTGCGGGTTTCCAGTTTTACCGCAGCGCCGATCGCAAACTCGATGCGAAGTTGCGAGAACTGGGCCAGACTCGGGCGGGCTGGGCAGTCGGCAGCCAGTTCGTATTCTCGCAGCACTGCAAGGCTTCGCGAGACGTCGGCCTGAGCGAAGAGCAAGTCCAGGCGATCCCCTCCTGGAACTCCGCCGACTGCTTTTCTCCTCTGGAACGAGCGGTACTCGCCTACACAGATGATCTGGTGTTGAACCGAGGACGAGTCCCCGATGGAACCTTCGAACGCCTCAAGGCGAATCTTTCCGACGAGGAGATTCTCGAACTCACCTACACCGTTTGCACCTATGCCATGCACGCGACGATGAGTTGCGCGTTGCGACTCGAGTACGATGATGTCGATGATCGTGTCGTCGAGGTACCGGCGCCCGATGGCGATTCGGCAGACGTGATGAGCATGGTGGACACGGATCGGGACTAGTACTTGTCGGGCCGAATCTCGGCATCGTTTCCGCCGTCGATGTAGAAAATCGATCCGTGGATCCAGGCTCCCTCTGGCCCGAGCATGAATCCGACCAGGGATGCGACATCATCCGGTTCGCCCCAGCGGCCGATCGGAATATCGATGTTCGCGACACTGTCGTGAGTCGACGGATCGTCGAGCGTCGCTTGAAGTAGAGGCGTTCGCACCGGGCCGGGACAGACGCCATTGAGTCTGATTCGCGCGTCCCCCCACTTGCGCACGCGACGACGGATCGCCCGACCGAGCGCGTGCTTGCTGCCCAGATAGGCGACGACGGGACTGTCGAGTTCATCGATGATGCGCACCGCTTCTGGCTCATCGTGCGCCAGCAGAGCGAGCACAAACGGATGCTCTTCGAAAGGAGCCATTTGCGCGGAGTTCGAGACAATGGCGACGACCGCAGGATCCATGCCCTCATGGAGCGCATCGAATAGGCCATCCATCAGCTCGACCGAGCCGAAATAGTTGACGGCCGCTATCAGCGAAGCCGGGCGCGCGTTCGACAGGCCCGCAGACGTGACCAGGCGATCGAGGCGACCATCGCAACGCTCGACAATCCGCCCGATCGCCTCCTGGCGCCCTTGCGGGCTGGAAAGATCGGCGATCACCTCGGCGTCTCGGAGATCGACACCGATGACTTCGAATCCGTCCTTCTCCAGGCGGGCCCGCACCGCAGCACCGATTCCCGAAGCCGATCCCGTAACAGCCGCATACCTCATGCTCTTCCCCTCGTCTGAAAACTGGGGAGATGATAGCGCCAGAACGGACACGAAGGCATCTGCCAGGTTGAAAGCGCCTTCCGCTGCGCCGTGCGCTGCGGGGTTACTCCTGACGCGCGGGCAAGTCGGAAGCCAGCCCGAATACCAGTCCGGATTCGTTCCAGACCTCGATTTTCGCGCCTCCGACCGGGCTCGCAATCCGGCGAAACTCGAGGTATCGAGATCGGGCCTCAACGGCTTCTCGTGGTTCAGAGCGATCTCTTCCGCGACGCGCAGCGCTTGAACGGTGGGAGCGCCCCCAAAGTCGCTCGCGGCAAACCACAGAACGAAGCCCGCGGCCAATGCAGCCACTCCAGCCCAGGTACGAAGCGTGCTCTTTGGGCGCGCGTCGATTTCCGCCATCGCCGAGTACCAGGAAGTCCAGATCAATCAACTGGATTCGCTTTCGAACTCGCATCGGAAATCTCCTTTCGGCTTCTGGTCTTCGACGAGCCGTCTACTGGAGTGAACGAATGAGGCTCCGATTTGATTGCAGCTCAGTCTCGATTTCTGCGTCGATCGAGTTGCGCGCGGATCTCGGAGTGTTCCGCCTCGTTCAACGCGAAGTTGCGGAAGAGGAAGGCACCCATAAAGTACATGAACAGCGGTACGAGGCCATTCATCCCCTGCAGCATGGAGATCGTGGCTTCGCTCTGCTCCTCATTGGGTGTGAAATCCGAGAACTGGAGAGCGGCGCCAGCCGCCAGGATCATCAGAGCGCTCGCGCTCTTGATCGCGAAGCCCCAGGCCGCTGCGTAGGCGCCTTCTTTGCGCTCGCCCGTAGTTAGTTCGTCGGAATCGATCACATCGGCCAGGATCGAAGGACCGACCGTAGACCCGGATCCGGAAAACAGACCGGCGCAGATCATCGCAATGGTCACCGAAACGACCGCTTGCGGTTCCAGGAATGCGATCGATCCGAAGGAAAGCCCGGACCCGACCATCCCGATGATCCATGCATTTCGCTTGCCCAGGCGACGGGACAAGAGCACCCAGAGGGGAATCGAAACCAGAGTGCAGACGACGAACAGACCCGGAACCTTGGCAATCAGATCGGGCCGTTTCAGAACGTACTTCATCAGGTAGGGAGCCATGATTCCCAGGACGCCCGTGCCCGCCATCTGGACGAACTGCGCAAGCAGGAGCAGGCGCGCGTGAGGGTTGCGCAAGACGTCGCGCATTGCCACAAACGAACTCGACGCGCCTCTTCCCTGAAACTCGGGACGCTCCCGGATGAAAAGCGGTGGAATCAACAGAACGATGACGCTGATCGCGACAATCCCCAGGACGAGATCGCCCGCCGCCTCGCGAGGGACCTCGGCCGTCGATACGATCTGGATGAAGCCGAATCCGAACATCATCCCGGACATGAAGAACGCACCCTGAGTGCCGAAGATGCGACTGCGATCGTGATGATCGTCGGTCAGTTCAGTGCCCACCGCCATATGCGGCACGTTGTACATCGTGAACGCGCTGTAGAACGCGAACATGCCGACGGCGACCCACACACTGAGTTCGAGTGGTGGCAAGTCGGGCGGACTCCAGATCATCCACAGGGCGACGCCGTACAGGGGAATACCTGCAAACATCCAGGGACGCCGGCGCCCCAGACGAGTGCTCGTGCGATCACTCCAGGTGCCGACGATCGGATCGGAGATTGCGTCCCAGGCTCGCGCCGAGGCAAAGATCCCACTGACCGCGAGAGGTGGCAGCAAGAGCACATCGGTCGCGAAGTTCAGAAAGTAGAACTGCACGAAGAAGAACGGAGCAGATAGCGCCAGTAGCGGCGGCGCCCAGGTCAAGAGAACCTTCGCCGGAACGCGACCCGTGCCGGAGTCGGAATTCACAGGCGAGACGTCGAGATGAGAATCCTGCGCCTGGGCCAAACGACTCCTCCTGATCAGCAGTCTACCCGTAGCCACTGCAGGATGTTCGCTGCGGCATTACTCCCCGAGCAGCGGAGATGCGGTCACCCGAATCGCTTTCAGTTGTCGAGCACATAGCTGAAGATCAGCGGAGCGACGATCGTCGCGTCGGACTCGATCACGTGCATCGGCGAGTCGACGTCGAGTTTGCCCCAGGTGATCTTCTCACTCGGGATCGCACCGCTATACGAACCGTAACTGGTGGTCGAATCGCTGATCTGGCAGAAGTAGCCCCAGTAGGGACAGGCCCGGCGCAGGTCCTGATGGATCATCGGAACCACACAGATCGGAAAGTCCCCGGCGATGCCGCCACCGATCTGGAAGAAACCCACCGTGCGCAACGCCTCGCTTGCGGGAATCGCGCGCCGCGCTCCGCCGATCCCGACCTCGGAAAGCGTTGCGGCCGGGATGTCGGCCAGCGCCTTGCCCATGGTCACCTGCGTATACCACTCGGCCAGTTCAGCCAGACACTCGGTGCCCCCGCGCACCGTGTCGTAGCGAGGCAGATCGCCGTTGATGACGTGCGCAGTAAAGACGTTTCCGAGCGTCGAGTCTTCCCATCCAGGTACGAAGATCGGAAGATTTCTTTCAGCCGCGGCGATCATCCAGGAGTTCCGCGGATCGATCTGATAACTGGCCTCGAGGTGTCCCTCATTCAGAAGTCGGTACAGGAACTGATGGGGAAAAAGACGCTCCTGATCGGCCGCAGCGCGTCGCCAGATCTCGAGCAATGGCTTTTCGACTGCCCGGAAGGCTTCGGCTTCGGGAATACACGTGTCGGTGACGCGATTGAGCCCTTTGCGTTCGAGTTCCCTTTCTTCTTCGACCTTCAGGTTCCGGTAGTTGGGAATGCGCTCGTAGTGATCGTGCGCGACGAGATTGAAGATGTCCTCTTCGAGATTGGCTCCCGTGCAACAAAGGGCGTGAACCTTCTCGCGGCGGATCATCTCAGCCAGCGACAAGCCGAGCTCCGCTGTGCTCATCGCGCCCGCCAAGGTGAGAAACATCTGCCCTCCCCCCTCCAGATGGGCGACGAAACCCTCTGCAGCGTCGCGCAGCGCGGCTGCGTTGAAGTGGCGGTAGTGGTACTGGACGAAGGAACGCGTCTTCATGGCCGCAGCGTAGTCCGCTCCGAAGCGCCCGTCGAGCGGGCCGTCCCTGGAAGACGGGTGCTACCCTGAAGCCTGTGCCCAGTCGGCAATCGGAAGTCGGCAATCGGAAGTCGGAAGTCGGAAAGGACATCCCCGCAATGACGAGTGCGTCGGACAGGCTTCCGAATTTGCCAGACGAGGCTGTACGAACGGCCTTCGGTCATCCGTTGGTCCGGCGGCGACTCCCCCTGTGCCCGGAAATCGAACTCTGGCTGCTCGGTGAGAACATCGACCTGGAAGCGTGTTGTCGGAGTCTGCGCGACTCCGAACCTCCTCCCTATTGGGCTTTTTGCTGGGGAAGCGGTCAGGCGCTGGCGCGGTACCTGCTCGATCATGCCGACCTGGTGAAAGGCCGAAGAGTTGTCGATTTCGGCACGGGGTCGGGCGTGATCGCAGTATCGGCCGCGCTGGCCGGAGCGCGAGAAGTAAGGGCCGTGGATCTCGACAGGGGAGCACTGAGAGCCGTTGAGATCAATGCAGAACTGAACGGCGTGGAGATTCGCACTTCGACCGAACCACCCGACGACTGGGAGGTTCTGCTCGCGAGTGACGTCCTTTACGAGACCTCGATCCGGGATTGGCTGCTCGGCTTGCGAAGAGAGGGACGGAGCATCGTGATCAGCGATCCGGAGCGCCCATCCGCGCCGCCCGTCGGCCTCGAACCCGTCATTCGCTACGCCTCACAGACCTTCCCTGACGCGGACTCACCCCAGCGAGACGCGGCGATCTATCACCTGTCATGAAACGCTCATAATGGCGCGGTCCCCTGCCGATGGTAAGACGACAAACAACCCGTGGAGGCCACGATGGACGAGATCCTCAGCAAGAATCTGTTCCTGGTCAAGGAGCACGTCGGCGTATTCAAAGCCGCCAACAACTTCGACATCTATGACCCGCACACAGAGGAGAAGATTCTCGAGTGTCGCGAGGAAAAGCTCGGCCTGCTCACCCGGATTCTGCGCTTCACAGACTACAAGAGGATGACCCCTTTCGAGATCGAAGTACGCCAGCCCAACGGGAACGTAATCTTCACGGTCAAACGGGGTATCTCGCTCTTCCTATCCAGTGTCGAAGTCTGCGACGGCTCGGGTCGCAAGATCGGAGGCTTCAAGCAGAAGCTCTTTTCGATCGGTGGCAAGTTCGACGTTCTCGACCACATGGACCAGCAGGTGTGCTCACTCAATGGCAAGTGGACGGGCTGGAACTTCCGCTTCGAACACAATGGTGCGGAACTGGGCGAGGTCGACAAGAAGTGGGCGGGCGTCGGAAAGGAACTGTTCACCAGTGCAGACAATTACATGGTGAGCATCTCGGAAACCCTGCCGAGCGACAGCACGGTGCGTCCGTTGATGCTGGCGGCTGTTTTATGCATCGACATGGTGCTCAAGGAGTAGTCCTTATGCATCGACATGGTGCTCAAAGAGCCGACTGAACGGGGCGTCGTTCGTAGAGTTCCAGGCCCCGGTCCATCTCGAGCGGGAAATAACGCTCGCGGAGAAACTCGTTCAGGTCACGCCAGGCCGGCATCCTGCGGAATCGGGCGTGCATGGCCTCGCGATCCACGTAGCACCACGCCGGTGGGCCGCGTTCCAGATCCTCTCGAAAGGCTTCGTTCCAGCGCCCACCCAACTCCGTATCCGGCAGGGCTCGCGCGAGAGTCGGAAAATAGTAGAAACGGGTCGGCTGTGGAATCTCGGCCAGGAAATTGACGAGACTCGTGGTGCTCCAGACCAGCAACGTTTCCCCCGCTGGAATCTGCGCTCGAGCGCGCTCGCTCAGAGCCACGGCATCCGCCACGGTCAGCACACCCCCCGCCTCGTAACGCGCAAAGTAGTTCGCATCGGACTCGGAACCAGTGAGCCAGAGTGCAGGTGTTGCCAGGGTATTGCGCAGTTTCAAACCGGTGCCAAGAACGACCAACAAGAGTAGTGCGCCCGCGGCGAGGCGGGGCCCGGTTCGTGTTCCAGAGTTTGCACTGCGCAGAAGGCGGCCTGCGCCGATGCACGCGAGAGCCAGCAAGGCCGTGAAATGCAGGCCCAGGTGATAGGCAAAACCCCGAGCCTGCAGGAGGTACGACAGGAGCCCAGAGAATGCGAGCAAGACGAGCCCGAGGCACGCGGAGCGTGCCCAACGAGAGCCGTTGAACCAGATGGAGATGCAAGCTCCCAGAGCGAGTGCGGAGATCCACGGCCATGACCTTCCGTGCTGTTCGAGCGCCGTGGTGGCAAGTCTGTTCCAACTGGCGCTCTCTCCCCGATAGGCGGGCAAATTCATGGTGAGGAGCGCATCCCGCATCGCTTCGAGAGGCGTTCCCAAGGCGAGCACGATTGCAAGACCGGCCAGTACGCCGATCACACTTGTGATCCCGGCAATCAGAAGATGCGCAACGGCCTCGCGCATGCGCTCGCGTTCGGACGCAATTCGCATCCACGCGATTAGAATCAGCGCCGGTCCCAGAAATCCACTCGTGGGTTTGGTCAGGAAGGCCATCGCCAGGCACGCCCCGGTGCCGAGTTGCAGTGCCGACTTCCCGCGCTGCCACGCGAGCCAGTCAAACCACAACGCGATGAACAGCACGTGTCCGCATACCAGATCGCGCTGACCGGCCATCCAGATGCCGCCGACGGTCACGTAGAGGGCCGGATAGAGCGCAAAGACTCCGAGCGCAACTGTGCGTCCCCAGATACGCCGGACGAGATCCGCGAGAAAGGCGAGCCCGAGCAGCATCAACAGGAAGTCCAGAATCCGCCAGGCGTACAGCTGATTGCCGAACAGGAATGTCGACAACGCGTGCAACCAGACGCCGAACGGCCAGTTCTCGTCGACAACATCGACGTAGAGGCGATCCCCCGCCAACAGACGCCAGCCGAGATAGTCGAGCTCGTACTGATCTGGACTCGCGGGTAGAGCGGCGTAGAGAACCCCCATGACCGCCATCCAGAGGCCGAGCGCGGCCAACACGGGCACTCCCGCGGAGTTCATCCGGAACTGGCTGCTCGAATTCTCGCCCACGCTCCTACTGCTCCCTCCCGGCTTTTCCGACCGCAATCCTTCGGCTTTTCGCTTCTATCCCAATCGTTTGTAGGATTTCTTGCCTATCAGGGGAAATCCCGGAGCGAACTGCGGAATGTGCAAACTGGACAAAATCACTGTGGGGGCTAAGACGCACGCCCGTACAGCCGATAAGCTTTGGCGAGAAATGCCTCTAACGCTCTCGATTCACGCTCTCGGTGCCCACAGAAATCTCCATCGGACACAGGACGCTCATGACTGATCCAGAACTGCTCGAATTGCCATCGGATCAGGATTCCAGTGGCCGGACCCTCGGGGAAGAAGAGATTGCGGCGGTCCCAGAAGCCCTCCGTTCCGGTGTTCTGACTTCGACGAAGGGAGTTTCGTCAAGCGCCTCGAGGAGCGGTTCGCGAGTTCGCTAGGCGTCGAGCACGCCTACGCGTGTAACTCCGGCACAGCCGCGATCCACTGCGCCGTCGCGGCGATCGACCCGGAACCCGGCGAAGAGATCGTCACGACTTCCATCACCGATATGGGAGCGCTCACGCCGATCCTGTTCCAGGGGGCCGTGCCCGTCTTCGCAGACGTCGACCCGGCCAGCTTCAACGTGACCGCCGAGAGTATCGAACGCGTGTTGAGTCCGCGCACACGGGCGATCATCGTGACCCACCTTTTTGGTAATCCTCGCGAGATGTCGGCGATCATGGAACTCGCCGACTCGCGCGGGATTCCCGTGATCGAGGACTGTGCGCAAGCCTACGGCGCACTCTCACAAGGTCATCCCGTGGGCACTCTGGGTTCGATCGGCTGTTTCAGTCTGCAGCAGGGCAAGCATGTGACGACTGGAGAAGGGGGTCTCCTCGTGACCCGGGACGCAGCGTTCGCGCGCCGCATCTTCCTGTTCATCAACAAGGCCTGGGGCTACGGGGACGAGAAGCCCGACCACTACTTCGCTGCATTGAACTACCGGATGAACGAGTTGACCGGAGCAGTTGCCCTGCAACAGATGGGCAAACTGAAGGACGTCGTGTCCACACGCATGGAGCGAGCGGAACGACTGCGCAAGTCCCTCGACGGATGCGCCGGTCTCGAGACGCCACGCATTGCGGACGGCGATGCGCATAGCTATTGGAAGTACACGCTGAGCGTGGCCCCCGATACGATCGATGCTGGCCCCGGCGGAATGGCTCAGGCGCTAAAGGAGTACGGCATCGCCTCGGCACCGCGCTATATCCAAAAACCGGCCTTCGAGTGCGAGGTCTTCCGCGAGCAACGCACCTTCGGGTCCAGCGGTTTCCCGTTCTCGCTGGCCCGTCCCGAGGCACTCGACTACTCACCAGAACTCTATCCGGGAACCTATGAAGCGCTCCGACGCGTACTCGTGCTGCCCTGGAACGAACGCTACCTGGACTGCCACGTCGATTTCTTAGCAGAAAAGGTCAAGGGTGCGACGAAGCGCTTGCGCAGGGGAGGTTCCTGATGACATCTCCATTGCGCCTGGGCATCATCGGTGCGGGTGCGATCGCCAATACGCATATGGACGCGATCGGCAGTAGCGAACGGGTCGATTGCGTGGGCATCGCAGACACAGACCTGGAAGCAGCGCAGAAGCTCTCTCGCGATGCGTGTCCATCCTATGCAACTCATCGAGCCTTGATCGACGCCGGCGAGTGCGAGGCGGCCATCGTCTGCACGCCTCCGAGTTCGCACCAGGAGATCGCGACCGACTTGCTGGAAAGCGGAATCTCGGTTCTGTGCGAAAAACCACTTGCCCCCTGTGTCGATCAGGCGCGCGAAATGATCGACCTCGCGCGGCGAAAGTCCGTACTGTTCACCATGGCTTCGAAGTTTCGCTTCGTCGAAGACATTGTATCCGCCCGGGAATTTCTGGAGCAGGGCCGCATTGGCGAAGTCATCTTGTTCGAGAACGTTTTCACCGGCTACGTCGACATGCGTCAGCGCTGGAACTCCAGACCCGAACTGAGCGGCGGCGGAGTCCTGATCGACAACGGCACGCACTCGGTCGACATCATGCGCTACTTCCTGGGCCCGATTGCCGAAGTCCACGCACTCGAGGGCAAGCGCGCGCAGGGACTCGATGTCGAAGACACCGTGCGGCTCTTCGTGCGCAGCGTCGACGGAGTCGTCGGCAACATCGATCTTTCCTGGAGCCTGAGCAAGAGCACGCCCTACTTCATCGAGATCTACGGATCCAAGGGATCAATCCACATCGGCTGGCAGGGTTCGATCCTGCGCACAGCAGACGATGGCGAGGCCCTCGAGTTCGGTTCAGGCTATCGAAAAGTAGACGCCTTCCGAGCGCAACTCGAGAACCTGGCAGATGCACATCAGGGCGAGAGCGAACTGCGCATCGGTCCGGAGGATGCACTGGCCTCCGTCTTCGTGGTCGAGGCCGCGTACCGCTCCATGCGCGAGGATCACTGGGTCTCCGTGCGCCAGATGAGCTGATGGCTGCGCGCATTCACCCCACGGCGGAAATCGAATCCGGTGTGGAAATCGGTGACGAAACCAGCATCTGGGACCACGTACACGTCCGCGGCCCGACTCGCATCGGCCGCGAGTGCATCGTCGGCGAAAAGACCTACATCGCCTACGGCGTGAGCATAGGGGATCGTGTCAAGATCAACGCCTCCGTCTACATCTGCACGGGCGTGACGATCGAAGACGGCGTGATGATCAGCGCCGGTAGCGTTTTCACAAATGATCGCTTTCCCCGAGCCACCACACCCGATCTGAAGACGCTCGCTTCCTCGGAACCCGATGAACAGACGCTTGCGACTCGAGTCGCTGCGGGTGCGACGATTGGTGCTCGTTGTGTGATCGGGTGCGATTTGGAGATCGGACGTTTCGCGATGGTCGGCATGGGATCCGTCGTGACCCGTAGCGTACCAGATTTCCATCTGGTCATGGGGCACCCTGCAAGAACGCGCGGGATTGTCTGCCGTTGCGGACAGCCAGTTTTGCGCTTCGAAGACACCTTGCCCGAGCGCAAGGATCTCGAGTGCACATGTGGGTTGCACTACGCGGTCGAAGCCGGTCGCGTGCTTGAACTCACTCCGCCGAGCTAGCGGGAAGGAGCGAAGCGGGCGATGACCGCACCCCGAAGCGAAGCGCGCAACTGGGCGATCGTAGGCGGAGGCCTACTCGGCCTGGTGCTCGCTCATCGGCTTTCGCTTGCAGGCCACCGAGTCACGGTCTTCGAAGCCGAAGGGCAGACCGGTGGGCTCGCGGGAACCTGGTCTCTGGACGGCATCGTCTGGGACAAGCACTACCACGTCACCCTGCTCTCCGACGCCTTCACGCGACAGATCCTGCACGAACTCGAACTCGCTTCGGAAACGGTCTGGGTGGAGACGCGCACGGGCTACTACGCTGACGAACGGGTCTCGTCGCTCTCGAATGCAATCGACTACTTGCACCTGCCGGGATTGAACTGGATCGACAAGATCAGACTCGGATGCACCATCGTGGGCGGATCGCAGGTTCGCGACTGGAAGCGCCTCAAAACGATTCCCGTAGCCGACTACCTGACCCGCTGGTCTGGACGCCGCACCTTCGAGCGACTCTGGCGGCCACTATTGCAGGCGAAGCTGGGCGAGAGCTACCGGGAGTGCTCTGCAGCCTTCATCTGGGCGACGATCCAACGCCTGTACGCCGCGCGACGAACAGGGCTCAAGAAGGAGATGTTCGGCTACGTGAAGGGTGGTTACGCGCGAATTCTCGAACGCTTCGAAGAAAGACTGCGCAAGCAGGAGGTTCGCTTCGAACTCGGCGCACCCGTCACATCGGTCGTTCGAGTCGGAGAACAGTTTGAAGTCTGTGCGAATGGCCGGTCCGATACTTTCGATCGCGTCGCCGTCACCCTTGCCCCAGCTCAGGCCGCACGCATCTGCACCGGACTTCCGGCGGCGGAACTCGATGGACTCCGCGGATTTCCCTATCAGGGAATCATCTGCGCGTCGCTACTCTGCGAGCGCCCACTGGACGGCTACTACCTCACGTATCTGACCGAGGAAGACCTGCCCTTCACGACAATCATCGAGATGAGCGCTCTCGTGGGTTGCGAACCCTTTGCGGGCAAGATGCTCGTCTACCTACCGCGCTACCTCGCGCCGGACGATCCGATGTTCGAAATGAGCGACGAGCAGATCCGGGAACTCTTTCTGCCGAAACTCGAAAGGATCTACCCGGGTTTCAAACGCGGCGACGTGTCCTGCTTCCAGGTTTCGCGGGAGTCCCACGTCTTTCCGATTCCCCGCCTGAACTACTCCGAGAAACTCCCCCCGATGAAGACGGGACAGTCTGGCCTTCACATCGTGAACTCCGCGCACATCGTCAATGGCACTCTCAACGTCAACGAGACCGTACACCTGGCAGAACGGACCGCCGCTGCATTGATCTCGAGCGACGGCCTGGAATCCGCCAGTACGGAGACCGAGCAGTGAAGCCGATCTGCAGCCTT
>JAAELY010000059.1 GCA_024226335.1 bacterium | reverse complement strand
TGCTCGGCGAGCAGCTCCTCGCGGTACGCGGCGAGCTTATCCCGGGTTTCCTGGTGCAGCAGAACCTGGTATCGCACGTTGTTCATGGCCCTGCCCCGAGACTACCCTCAGTAGTGAAACCGAGTCATCACACTACCGGATTCTGGAGAAGCTCGGAGAGGGCGGCGTGGGCGAGGTCGCTGGCGAAGCTCGAGGAGATGCTCTCCGTTCCGTCCGAGCTCCCGGCGAGAATACTGACCGTCGATCCTCGGCTAGAGCGTTCCCTGCACGATCCCGCCGACCACCAAGGTGATCCAGAGCAGAATGACCGCGCCGATCCAGGCGACTCGAGTCCTGACGATGTCTTCGGGTGGGTGCATACCAATAATGTACGCCCGCGGTGCGTCGATTACCTCGGGGTGGCCGCACCTTTTTCCCGTGGGACGAACCCTCCCAGGGGACCCGGGGGTTCCCTCATGGCCGTACGGTGGCCACCGCAAGTTACACTTGATACTTGATTATTACAAGTGTATATTGAGCGTATGGCGGTCCACGACGAGATTCTCCACGCGGTGCGCAGGGTCTGTCGCCGGCGCGGCAACTGGCGGTTTCGACCGAACGAAGTCGTTCTGGCGCTCCCGCATCTCAACCCACGGACCGTGCTCACGCATATCGTGAGTCGTTGCTGTGTCAACGCACCGGCTCACCACGCCCACCGGCTGGACTACTTCAGGCGAGTATCGCGCGGTTTGTACGAGGTCCGCCGCCCGTATCGGACCGCCGCCCCGAAGAAGAAGCGACGTACGGTCGCGGAGCCTCGAACAGCCTACGCAACCTACGGGGACGCACCACCTCGAGAAACCGTGCACGCGGTCGTCCGCCGCAATCGCGGATGGTATGTGGGCGAGTGTCTCGAAGTTGCCATCGTCAGTCAGGGCCGCACACTCGACGAGCTGGTCGACGGCCTCCGCGAGGCGGTGCAGCTGCACCTCGAGGACGAAGACGCCGCAGCTCTCGGTCTGGTTCCCGAGCCGAGACTTGCCGTAACCTACGAGCTTCCCGCCCGTGCTCGTTGATGTCGCCCAAGCTTCGACGGCTCACGTCGCGCGAGGTGCCGGCTGCCCTGCGAGCTTTCGGTTTCGAGGTCGTCGCGACACGCGGCAGTCACGCCAAGCTACGACGTGAATTGGCCGACGGGGCCCGGCAAGTACTGACGATCCCGCTTCATCGGGAACTGGCCCCGGGAACACTGCATGCCGTTTTCCGCCAGGCGACCCAATTCATCGCAGCGGACGAGCTCCGACCCTATTTCTTTCGCTGAGCCGGATGGCCATCTTCAAGCAGCGATGCGCCCCATCGCAACGGATCGCCAGGAACGGTGCCCAATGGCCGACCACGGAAATCCTCGGGGTCGCGGGATTGGGTTCGTGCATTGCCGGTTAACCCTTCCGCGCACTACCCAGCAGGACCGAATGAGGAAAAGAGTACCCTCCATCTTGCTCATAGGGTCGCGCGTTCTCGCGTGTCGTCTCTTCTATTTTCTTCTGGGTCTCCGACGGCAACAACGCCATATTGCCCCAGTCCCAAAACCCTTTGAGAACGGGGCTGAGCGAGTCAGTTCTCCATGTCACTCCATGTGTCGAGAGGTTGCAGCCGGCCAGGCCAGCGCCCGTCAGTAGAGGCTCATAGACCATCCGCTCGATGACGCCAAAAAGAGGGCCTTGGGGAAGTTCCTGCAAGTCATGATGTGCCTCGACCGCACCAAAGAACGCCCCGATGCTACTCTGCTCCTCGGGTGCCCCCCAGACCACGAACGCAAAACGTCCACCCGGTTTGAGGACTCGGCTGACCTCTGCAAAGACCGCCTCAGGCCGCGCTAGGTGGTGAACTACGAAATTCGCAACAACAGCATCGAAGGAGCCTGCCTCGAAGGGAAGCTGCTCAGCATCTGCTTCTTGAAACGCAATCTCTGGATGGTTTCTCTGAGCGACTTCCACCATATCTAATGAGAAGTCCACTCCGGTCACGCTTGCGCCAGCCTTAGCCAGTAAACCAGCCACGTGCCCAGGACCGGAACCTATTTCCAGAACCCTCGTCCCCACCCCGATCTCCGCCGCCTCTACTACGAGTGGGACTGTCTCTCTCGTGAAGCCCGCAAACGTCTCATCGTAGCTGTCCGCACAGCGGTTCCATGTGTCGCGCTCATACTTCGCAACCACAGCTGGATCAAAGCCTTCACTCATCGCTTCTCCCCTTATGCCTCTTGCGCTGGTTTTCTAAGATGGTAGAGAAGGCGGTGTGGTCTGGCTAGGATTTCCACCAGTGTCCCGGCATTCCATCCGTTTGCGTAGAATCTGCTCCGTAGAGTCACGCTGCGCTCCTACCGACGCCCCACAAGCTCGTATATGTCGCCGTAGTCCATGTCCTGCGTGTACACCAGGCGCTTCGAGTCCGGGGACCAGCCGCCATTGTGGACGTGCCAGTTCTTCTCAGCGCGAACGACCAGCTCCGGCTCTCCCACGGCACGTGGCAATCCGTCCGGCTCTGACGGTACCTGCAATCTCAAGACGGCCAGCCCCATGCCCATGTGGCCGCGTCCGAAACAGAATGAGACG
>JAAELY010000058.1 GCA_024226335.1 bacterium | reverse complement strand
GGGGCGTCCAATGGGCACGGTAGCGGCACGTTTCGGCCCGATTTCGGCCTCTCGGGCGGGCCGTAGCAGGGCGATATTCGCGCTAACTCGTTGACGGTGAAACCGCTTAGCTGAATCGACGCAAGCGGCATATCGGGCCAGGACCGCCCCACCATGCCGCATCAGGGGCCGAATCTGCGCCCTCTTTCGACGATCGGGAGCGGAATCGAGCCCATGATCGCGTCGGCGGGAACGGAATCGGTGACGGGAAACCCACCTAGGCGCCACTTTTGAAGCCGCTCAGAACTTCGCGACGGCCATGTTGTCGGGACGGAGTTTATCGCTGACGCTGCACACCCACTCGAAGGGCCGGTACGCGGTTTCCCGCGACCAGGCGATGCAGTCGTAGGTAAAGGCGAGCGAGTAATGGTCGGTCCCGATCCGCACGTAACGGTACGCCTGGGCTCCAGTGTCCGCGTCCTCGACCAGTTGCTTCACGTCGGCGGACATATGAGAGGCGAACTCGCGCATCAACTCGCCGCCACGAGGCAACACGACCTTCCTGTCCCGTACTACCTGCCGGCTAGCGTCGAGCGCCTCGGTGCGATTCTCGCGGACGATCTGTTCGCTGTAATCCCAGGAATACGAGCCACGCTGGCTCTCGACGAAGTAGTTGAGGTAGACCCTACCCGAGTGCCGCTTGGCGAAGTCTCGCGTGGCATGGATCTCAGGTAGCGCATCGATGACGCACCGTTGGATCTTGTACCGTTCGATCAGCTCGTCGAGCTCGCGGTAGTCCTGACGGGTGCCGACGTAGACGACCTCGCGTTTGCTGCGGTCCCTGTCGGCGAACCTCGAGATCACCACGTGCAGTTCCTTCCCGGTGTCCACACCCATCGAGCATGGCCGGTCGGATGACTCCAGCATTCCGTGTTCGCCGCAGCAAGCCAGTACCGCCGCAGCATCGAGCCGGTTCTGAATGTCCGCCCAGGCCAAGCCGATTTTCAAGTTGTAGAACCGTTCCGCGAATCGAGTGCGGCGGTATTCCTCCATGATCTCGCCAGGGTCCACCTTCGACGAGAACAGCTGTGAGATTCGGTAACCATGGGTCTTGCGATCGGGGAAGTCTGGCACCCATTCCCCTGCCTCGATGTCTAGCTCTGCATCGCACTTCGGGCAGGCCCGATAGTATTCGCCATCCTCGCGCTCGCGGATGATACGGACCTCCTGGCCCAGCTTCTCGGGGAACTCCTTGTCGAGCGCCGTCCAGGTCGTGCAATGCTCGCACCGGATCGTCCAGTGGCGCTGGTCCGAGAGTTGGTACACCTCGTCGATGCCGTAGTTCGGCAAGGATGGGTTCGACAGTTCGATAATCCGTTTGAAGTCAGAGTGGGCCAATCGTTCACGGGCCATGCTCTTGGCGTCGGGCGTCGCCTCATCGAGTTCGTCGAACACGATCATGTCGGCAGGCACCGACTTCATGCCGACAGTGGACTGCATGCCGCGGAGGTACAGGTAGGCCGAACCGATCCGTTTCAGTCCCGCGGTGTCTGTGTCTTTCAACAGTCGTTTGAGAAACTGGTTGTCTCCCAGTAGCGGCCCAACGCGAGACTTTGAGAACTCCAGCACGTCGGTGCGAGTCGGGAAGAAGTACATGCAGTTGAGGCCCATCACGCAAGCGTGGAACGCTTTCAGGATCGCCCAGGTCGTTCCGCCGATCTGCGCAGCCTTCGACAGGACGATGTGTGGTGCGGTGTCGTCGTAGATGGCCCTCAGGTATTCGTGACCCTCGAACCGGAACGGTCGCCCGTCGAGCCTGACGCGGCGCAGAGCCCAGTCTGCCAGCGGTTCGCTGACGGCTCGGGTAGCTGGCCGTGCGATCTCGGAGATGCGACTGCGTACGTAGCCTCGGAATGCTTGCGGGATAGCTCTACGCGACATCCTCGGTGGCCTCCGACTCGGTAGGACATTGGTCGAGCAGTGCGCGGGCAATTCGATCGCGAGTGTCTTCGTCTTGGACTTCCTGCTTCACCACGTCGAGGAACAGATCGACGAGGGAGCGACCGTCGGCTTCGGCTTGGGCGCGGATCTGTTCTTCTGTGTGGCCGTCGAGGGAAAGGCCGCGTGCAAGGCGCTGCCCTTTTTGCGCTCGGTCCAAGATCGCGGCGACTCGCTCCAAGGCTCGAATCTCTTCGATGTTCAGTCCGTTCTTCTGGATCGTCTCGAAGAGGCGGCCAACTACTACGCCCCAGAACTTGAAGTGTTGAGCGTTGAGGGTGACTCGCTCGGTGGCCAACTGCTCGACGAGTTTCTCAGCAGCCTGCCGATCGATCTTGAGACGAAGTCCGTCCCAGTCTTCTTCCTTGCGCCAGACGCCGACCGTGTGCGGCTTCGTACCGATTCGACGTGCGATCTCGGCCACCGAAGATCCCTCGCCAGACAGGTACAGCCTGCGGGCCTCCTCGCGCTTTGTCCGGGAGTACTTGGCCATCGCTACCTCATCGCCTCACCATCGCCTTCATTGTGGCGGCAGGTTTGCAACGCATTTAGCTGCGAGATTGCCTTGCTTTCCTTCTGCATCGGAGCCCTCCTGTCCATGCGATTCAAACACGCGGCAACGAAGGAGGATCTATGACACGACCCAGAACCAAGACGGTGCCGGGCTACCGGGTGCAGGCGATGCT
>JAAELY010000057.1 GCA_024226335.1 bacterium | reverse complement strand
GCCTCTGTTCGGACGCGAGCCAGAGATCGCACAACTCATGGGCTGCTTTTCTCGGCTCGACGATCGTCTGGCGCAGGTCGTTTCCATCGTCGGCGACGCGGGGAGCGGGAAGTCTCGACTGATCTACGAGTTCAAGAAACGTCTGGCGGACGAAGAAGTCCACGTGCTCGAGGGCCGCTGCTCCTCGTTGACGCGCGGCGTTCCGTACAAGCCCTGGAAAATGATGATGCGCGGCCTGTTCAAGCTCGAGAACGAAGCCTGCGGGCCGGCGGAAGCCGAGCGAGTTTGTTGCTGCGTCGAAGAAATGCTCGGCGTCGAACACGCCGAAATTGCTCCGCATCTATGCTCGATGCTCTCCCTGCCTCAACCCACCCCGATTGCACCCGTGGAAAAGGTCAAGCAACCCTGGTTCGGTGCAGTTGCATCTCTGGTCGGGCGGATGGCAAAGCAAAAGCCCGTCGTGATGATCCTCGAGGATCTCCACTGGATCGACGACGCCTCGCTCGAAATGCTCGAGATGGCGGTCGCCGCCTGTAATACCGAGGCGATCATGGTCGTGGTCACGCATCGGCCCGACTTTCAACCGCAATGGCAGTCACAGGCGGCGTCGACCCAGCTTCACCTGCGCCTTCTCAGTCCCGAACACGCGCGCCAGATCGTGCGCGCGCGCGTGGGCGGTGAGCTCCCCGCTTCGCTCGAGGACCGCATTCTGAAGAAGGGCGAAGGCAACCCGTTCTTTCTCGAAGAATTGACGCGAGGCCTGATGGAAGAGGGTGCATTCGTCGCGAGTGAAGGTCGCGTCGAGGTCACGCGACCGGTCGAATCGATTCGCATTCCCGATACGGTTCAGGAACTGCTCGGTGCGAGGCTCGATCGGTTGGAACCCGGCGCCAAGCGCGTCGCGCAGATTGCCTCGGTCTTCGGTCGTCAGTTCAAAGGCGATCAACTCCGAGAACTGGTTGCCGATGGCGGCAACGGAATCGATGTGGCGAGTGAACTCGCGGAACTCGAGCAGCGCGGCGTGATTCATCGCAGTGGCCTCGCTTCCGACCAGTTCCGCTTCGGTGAGAGTCTGACGCAAGAGGTCGCTTACGAGGGCCTGTTGTTGCGGGAACGCCGTCAACTGCATGCCCAGGTCGGGCAGATGCTTCTCAGGAGCACTGAAGGAAGCGATGGCTCCTCGCTCGCGCTGATCGGCCACCACCTCGCGCGCAGTGAAGAGCGCGAGAAGGGGCTTTTGACACTGCTCGAAGCGGCGGATCAGGCCCTCGATATGCCCTCGTACGGCGATGCGATTCGCTTGTATCTGGAGTGCTGGGAACTGGCCGATTCCGCGGTCGAGGAATCCCACAACGGGGACGGCAAACTGCGGGAGGCTGCACTGCGAGCAGTGCTGGGCTATCTGCAGGTTGCGATGATATTCGGAGAGTCCCGTGCCCAGAAGGTGGAGCACGCCATCGCACGCGGTCTCGAGCTGGCGCAGGAACTCGACGATGCGGACGCGATCGCATCCATACATGGGTTGCGCGGAACGATCCTGATGAACTCGGATCGCGAACGCTTCAACGACGGAATCGCACTGATTGAAAAGGGCGTCGAGGTCGCACGCAATGCGGGCTTGGAGCGGCGAGTCGCGCAACTGTCGCGTTCACTTTCCTGGGCTTATCTCGGTGACGGCCTTTTTCAGGAGGCGCGTCGTTCGATCGACGAAGTGTTCAAGACGCTCGAGCGTCTGGGGGAGGGTGGAGCGCACTCGGACACCTACCTCGGAGCCCGGTTCTTCGAGAATCGCATCCTCATCGAGTCCGATCACTACAGCGAAGCACGCGCGAGTCTGCAAGAAACCTTCGAGCTGGCTTCGTCCGGAAGCAACCGCACGATCGAAACCGCCAGCGCCGCACAACTCTCTACCGTGTACTTCAGGCTGGGAGAGTACGAGCAGGCCGAGCGGATGGCCGAGCACGGAATGGAGGTTTCCCAGGAGATCGACAGTCCGGCCGCAACGCGCACCTGTTCCATCGTTCAGCTGGGAATCCGGTTCCTCCGGGACCCGTCGTCGATTGCACTCGCGGAACTCGATCGTTTCGATACCCGCCTGGACTCGGGCAGCGATGTCAGTCAGAACCTGGACCTGATCATCGAACTCCTGCTCGGGATCGGCGAGGTGGAACGCGCTGGCCAGCTTGCTCAGAAAGGTGTCGAGCGCTCTGGGGGGCGTCTGCGCGATGCGCGGAATCTGCTGAGTGTAGGTCGGGTGGCCTCGCGCCGCGGGCCGGCCCACGCCATGAGCGCTCAAAAACACCTGCTGAAGGCACTCGAGATTGCCCGTGAGATCGGTATTCGCTCCGTTATCGCTCACGCCCTGATCGCGCTCGCGGAACTCGCAGAACTGCGCGGCGAAACGCCCGACCGAGCCAGTCTGGAGGAAGCGCGGGGGATCTTCGAGGATCTGAAACTGAAGCACTACGCCCCGAGGGTGCGGAGTCTGCTCGAGGCGAACTGATTCTGTCTCCCGGCGCTCGCTCTGCGCTCCCGGCCGTACAGCGAAAAACGACCGAACGAGATTGACAGGCGAAGGGGACTGCCACTATATGAAACTCTGAGTCATGCCACTCGGTGCTGACTTCCTCCGTCACTGTCTTCCGAGTCTTTCGAGAGGATCCTCCAATGGCCCGATACGCCTACGAGCGCCTCAGTGCACTCGACAATTCCTTCCTCGTGCTGGAGAAGCCGAACTCCTATATGCACGTTGCGTCGACCCAGATATTCGAGGGCGGTCCGCTTCGTACGGAGGACGGCGGTATCGATGCGACGGCGTTGCGCAAGATGGTCGCCTCGGTACTGCATCTGATCCCTCGCTACAGGCAGAAGCTCGCGTATATCCCGATCGAAAATCACCCCGTCTGGGTCGATGACGATCGCTTCAATCTCGACTACCACCTGCGCCATACCAGCTTGCCGCGCCCCGGTACCGAGGAGCAACTCCAGCGCCTCTCGGCGCGCATCATGCAGCAACACCTCGATCGCACGCGTCCGCTCTGGGAGATGTGGGTGGTCGAAGGTCTGGAAGGCGGCGGCTTCGCAATCATTTCGAAAGTGCACCACTGCATGATCGACGGCGTGTCCGGTGTCGATCTCATGAAGGTGCTCATGAACACCAGCCCCGACCAGCCGATCGTCGACTCGCCGCCGTTCATTCCGCGGCCCGCCCCCTCGTGGCCCGAATTGCTGCGCCACGAGGTCTTTCGGCGTGCCACTCTTCCGCTCGAAATCCTGCGCGGCGCGCGGGATCTGATGCGCGAAGCCGACGATATTCGTCGCGGTTTCTCGACGCGGGTCCGACACGCGATAGAGGCCGTCGGCGGGACCTTGAGACTTCCGTCAGAGACGCCTCTAAACCGGCCCATCGGACCGCATCGCCGCTTCGACTGGTTGAAGATGGATCTCGACGAACTGAAGGGCCTGCGCAGGTCGCTCGGCGGTACACTCAACGATCTCGTGCTGACGATCGTCACGGGAGCCGTGCAGGCCTTCCTCAAACAACGTCAGGTCAACCCGGACGGGATCCACTTCCGCGTAATGGCACCCGTCAGCGTACGCAGCGAGGACGAGCACGGCCAACTCGGCAATCGGGTTTCGGCCTGGATCGTCGATCTGCCTCTGGACGAAGAGGATCCGATCAAACAGCTGGCGCGTATCCGCGAGATCACGTCCGAGCTTCGCGATTCGAAACGGGCCGTCGGCGCGGATGTGCTCACGCAAGCGATGGAGTGGACGCCTACCTCGTTGCTGGCGCTGGGCGCGCGTAACATCACGCGACTTCTGCCTTTCAACATGGTGGTGACGAACGTGCCCGGGCCGCAGTTTCCCATGTTCATGGCCGGGGCGGAGATGACCGAGACCTACCCGCACGTTCCGCTGACGGATCGACTGGCGCTCGGTCTCGCTCTCATGAGCTATAACGGCAAGCTCTGCTGGGGATTCAACGCGGACTACGACTTGATTCCGGATCTGCGGGAATTCCTGAACGCAATCGAAGCCTCCCACGCCAGTTTGCGCCGGGTCGCCGGATCGCGACCACGCCTGGTCAAAACCCAGGCCGGTTAGTCCGCAGTTTTCGAGCCCGAACCAACTCGCCTATCCGCGGCGCTTCTTGCCTCCACCGGGTCGCGGAGAACCCGAGCGTCCCATCGAATCGCCGGCCAGCAGCTGTTGTGGGGCGCGTCGCGGCGGCTTGCCCATGGAATCGCCACCGGGACCGGACTTCGCCAGGCTCGTGCCCGCGGGCGAAGCGTGGAAAGCGACGCGTTCGATCACCTGATGTTCCGCGGGTTCCGCCTTGGCCCCGGCAATACCCGGGACCAGAAGCGCCAACGCGAGCAACGTCGTGGTTGCCGCTTCGATCAGTCTTCGTTTGAGCTTCGGCGAGAACTTCCGGGTCGGGTCCTGCGCGGCGCTCTTCAACCAGCGAGTCGGCCCACAGTGCCATGCGTCGGTGTCGCGCAGCCAGCCGAGCTTGGGGTTGTCTTCGAGACGTCGGAACACGTAGGCGCGTTCATCCTCGGACAGAGCCGGTGCGCTGAGCAAGGCGCCGAGTTCGGAGAGGTAGTGCTGCGCGCTCGCGTAGTCGCGGTTCTGGGACGCCGCGGAGATCAGGTTCATCAGCGGAGCCGGAGCTTCCGGCAGAAGTTGATGCGAACGTCTCCAAAACGCGCTCGCCGCTTCGACATCTCCCTCTTCCTGTAGATTTCCCAAATTGTTCAGAAGTCGACACCGGACGCTGGGCGCATCGGCGTAGATGAGTCCCAATTCGTAGTGGCGTGTGGCCTCTTCGGAATCGCCGCGATCCGCCGCCAGAAGTCCGGCCAGGTTGAGCCAGTGCGGGTCGCGTCCGTGAGCCCCTCGGGTTCGATCCAGTTCGGCGGCCAGTCTTTCCAGGTCCTGGTCGACCCAGAGCAGGCGAAGCGGTTCGATTTCGCCGGGGGCTTCCCCGGTCAGGGGTGCGGGCTGAGCGTTCTGTAGTTCGTGGATCACGCGCAGAATGAATTTTCGCGCGCGGGCCACACCCGTTCTCACGGTTGCTGCGACCCGACTTTCGGATCGGGCAATCGCCTCGTAGGACTTGTGCGTGAGTCGTTCGCGGTACCAGCGCAGATTGCGCAGCAATGTGGAGTTTCCTTCGGACTCCGCGATCGACACGGCGCGTTGCAGTGCGCGATTGCAGAGTTCGAGCGCGGCGCGGTCGGTCGTATCGGCCGATTCGGACTCGATCATGCGCCCGTCGCCTTCCATGAAAGTTCCGAGCCAACCGCCGCTGATGCGTTCAGCGCCATCCGTTTCGATTCGTTCGCGAACGCGCGAAGTCAGGAAGCTCTCGAGTGCATTGCTGCGGAGGGCATCTCGGTACTCCTCGGATGCGTCGCGCGCGATCTCTTCGCAGGCCAGGAAGACGGCGCCGAGCGCTTCCTGGCGGGTCTCCGGACTCGGGAAGAGTCGCTCCGAGATGTTCTGGGCGATCATCCCGAGTTCTGGATTCCGCTCGCCGCAGGTCGTCTCATTCGAGGATTCGCTGGCCATGGTGCTCTCCATCTTCGCGGGATCCTTCCGGCCCGCAGCGCCCGCCCGAGCGAGCTTTGGTTCTCGAATTAGGCGGTTTCAGGGCCCCGACTATTCGCTCAGGTGAAACCGGTCGCGGGTCCGGAGGTTGCGGTCGAGCCGCATCTTGGGGCGCAAGTGCCCGGAAACGGGGCGAGTTAGCCGCCCAGGCGACCGGCGAGCACTTCTGCCAGAGGCCGGGTCGGCTCCATGCGCTCGAACAGGATCTTCAGCACGGCTGTGATCGGGGTCGCCAGCAGCATGCCGACGATCCCCCAGAGCATGCCCCAGAAGATCAGGGCCATGAGGATCGCGATCGGGTGCAGGTCCAGGGAGTTGCCCATGATGCGCGGCTCCAGGACGTTGCCCATCGCGAACTGGATCCCCCCGGGAATCAGGATTGCGGCGATCGCGACTGCAGGCGAAATCTCGGGACTCACCAGGACCACCGGCAGCGGCAGGAGTGTGGCGATCAGGGAGCCGACGCTCGGGATGAAGTTGAGCAGAAATGCAAAAAGCCCAAAGACAAGGGCCAGATCGACGCCGAGGCCCATCAACACACCGCCGACCATCACACCCGTAGCCGCTGAGACACTGGCCTTCGCGACGATGTAGCGCTCCACGCGGCGGACGCTCTCTTCCCAGATACCGTCACCGCCCGTCGTCCCGCTCCCGGGGCCCTTGCTGATCAGATAGATCAGGAAGATCAACACCAGCAGGCCGTTCGAGATCAGATCGAGAATGGCGTTCGTCGTCCCGAGCAGCATGCCGCCGATCGTGCCGACCGGAATCTGGGTCAGCGGCCCGCTCAAGGCCTCGGAGTCGATACCGAGTTGCTCCATCGGGAGAATCGAGGTGATGCGCTGCACGAGTTGCGAGATCTGCGCCTGGTAGGCGTCGAGGTTCGCCGTCAGCTGACCGATCGAGGCTGTGATCAGGGATGCGACTGCGCCGAATAACAGCATCGAGATCAACAGGACCAGGATCACCGCGATGGATCGGGGCAATCGCAGTCGTCTGACCTGGAAATCCACCAGGGGGTTCAAACCGATCGCCAGGAATGCGGCGAGTACGAAGGGAACCATCACCGGGCGCAGCCAGTAGAGCGCGCCCGCGACCCCGATGGCACTCAGGATCAGAAGACAAGCGTTCTGGATGCGAATCTCGCGTTGCGCGTCGTCCATGAGGTATTCCGGGCTGGGAAGGAAACGAGGACCCGGGAGTGTAGCTTTCCGGCGACGCGGCTCCACCGAGGGGTGGTTGACCGCGGTCCCGACTTTCCTGGATCATGGTCGCATGCCAAACGTCGAAGCCAACGGAATTTGCATCGAGTACGAAACAATGGGCGCACCTGACGCGCGCCCCCTCGTCATGCTGATGGGACTCGGTTCCCAGCTCGTGGCCTGGGAGACCGAGTTCTGCCGACAGATCGCGGAGCACGGGCACTTCGTGATCCTGCCGGACAATCGCGATGTGGGTCTGTCGACGAAGTTCGAATCCGCGGGTCCGTTGAATGCGCTGCAGACCCAGGCCGATCTGGTTGCCGGCAAGCCGGTCGAGCTTCCCTACACCCTCGACGATATGGCGGACGATACGATTGCTCTACTCGATGCACTGGAGATCGACCGGGCCCACGTCATGGGCGTGTCGATGGGCGGCATGATCGCGCAAACGGCTGCGCTGCGACATCCGAAGCGCGTATCGAGCCTGATTTCGATCATGTCGACGACCGGCAACCCGGAGGTTCCCCCCGCGACTCCAGAAGCCATGGCCGTCCTTCTCGAAGATCCGCCTGGCGAGCGCGAAGCCAACATCGAAGCGGCCTTGCGCACATGGAAGGTGATCGGCAGTCCGGGCTTCCCGTTCGATGAGGCGCGCATTCGCGGCCGAGCCGAGCGTTCTTTCGATCGCTGCTTCCATCCCGACGGATCTTCCCGCCAGCTTGCAGCGGTCCTGGCCCACGGCAATCGCAAGCCCGCACTCGCTGGACTGGCTACTCCAACGCTGGTCGTTCACGGAACCCAGGATTCACTGGTTCCGGTGGAGGGCGGCCGGGATACCGCCGATGCGATTCCCGGATCGGAACTCCTGCTGATCGAGGGCATGGGGCACGACCTGCCACGCGAGGCCTGGCCGCGTCTGGTTGCGGCGATCTCGACCCACACCGGGAAAAGCGAAGCTAGTACTCGCTAAGCTCCAGTCTCGGGCACCACGGAGTTGAGCCATTCGATGAGGTCGGAAGTGACTTCGTCCCGGTTCGTCTCGTTGAAGACCTCGTGACGCGCCCCCGGATAGAATTTCCAGCCAAGGTCTTCAATCCCGGCAGCGCGGTAGCGCTCGAGGAGTGTCTCGAGGCCGACCAGCGAATTGTTCACGGGATCTTGATCACCCGCCGTCAGGAAGACGGGCAGGTTCTTGGGAATGCGCGCGATCTCGGCTGGGTCTGAAAAGCGCAGCGCGCCTTCGAGCATCTCCAGTAGAGCTTGTGCTGTGACCGTGAAGCCACAATGTTCGTCGGCGATGTAGGCGTCGACCTCCGCTTCATCCCGGCTCAACCAATCGAAGGGCGTGCGCGCGGGCTCGAACGCCTGGTTGAATGCGCCAAAGGACAGACTGTCGAGCAGGTCGCTCTTGCCGCGCGGGCCGAGTCGCTTGGCTTCGGCAGCGATGGTTTCGATCAACGGTGCCATTCCGTCAAAGGCCGTCGAACCGGACAGCGCAGCGGCCGTCAGCGAATCTCCTCGGTCGACGAGGTATTGTTGGGCGGCTGCTGATCCCATGCTGTGGCCCAGAAGTACGACCGGCAGGCCGGGGCAATCGGCTTTGATGCGCTCGTTGAGTGCTCCCATGTCCTCGACCAGGCGATTCCATCCGTCGGAGTCGCCGAAAACGCCCAGGTCGTCCGCGTCGCGTGCCGTGCGACCGTGCCCGCGATGGTCGTTCGCGTAGGCGGTGTATCCGGCCTCGACCAGCGCGCGCGCGAGTCGCGCGTATCGACCGGCGTGTTCGCCCATGCCGTGGGCGATCTGGACCACGCCTTTCGGGGTGTTCGCCGCCCACATGTAGACGAATACCTCGGTACCGTCGCTGGAAGGGAAGGTGAAATCAGATGTTTTCATAGCCAGATTATACTTCGGGCGTCGTACACTGTTGCCAGGGGTGCTGCTTCGTTTCGGGGCGGGTTTGTTGGAGGGAAAATGGCAGCGAGAATCATGCCTCGAGCGCGGGAAGAACTGGCCGAGTTTGAACCGTTGTTCGAGATCATCGAAGAAACCTTGGGATTCGTTCCGACGAATCTGTTCGCCATGGCGAACAACCCGGAACTCTTGCGCGCGTTTGCTGGACTGAGTGGAGTGATCACAGGGCCGGGTGTCGTCGAGGCCGAACTCAAGCGCCTGATTAGTTTCGTCGCCAGTAGTGCCACCGGGTCCATGTACTGCCAGGCCCATTCAGCGCACAGTGCACGCCGAGCGGGTGCCTCGGATGAGAAGATCCGCGCGTCTGTCGATTTCGAAACGAGTCCGTTATTCGACGATCGCGAACGCGCTGCACTCCGGCTTGCGCGGAACGCGGCGTCGCTGCCCAACGGCGTCGAGGACGAGGATTTTCAGGTGTTGCGCAAGTACTTCAAAGAAGACGAGATCCTGGAGATCGTTGCCCTCGTCTCGTTGCTTGGCTTTTTGAATCGCTGGAATGACACGCTCGCGACCCGTCTAGAAGAATCCCCTCGCGCGTTCGCCGAGTCCGCGCTCAGTCGGACGGGTTGGTACGTCGGGAAGCATCGCTGAGCACGATTTCCAGGATCTTCTCTCCGTACTTTCCGGCCACTCCCGGGCCGATTCCATTGAGTTCCAGAAGTCCAGCCTCGTCGCGCGGTCGGCTGGTCGCCACCGCGAGCAAGGCGCGATTGGTCAGGATGCGAAACGCCGGCGTGCCCCGGCGTCGGGCTTCCTTCTTGCGCCATTCCTGAAGCTTTTCGACCAGTGCGTCGGCGGGTAGTTCGACTCCGGCTTTTCGTCGAGTGCCGCCGCCGCTCTTCTTGCTTCGACCGCGGCCCGAGGTGCTCTTCGTTCGGCGTGACTTCCGGGCGGCGGGTGCCGCCACTCTCGCGAGACGCAGTGAGTCGAGATCGTCACCCGTTGCAAGCTTGCCAGCGTCACTGAGTCGAACGCGCCGAAACTCGATGATCTTGCCGTCCTGTTCGAAGGAATCGGCATGCTCGGTGAGCAGTCCAGCGCGAACCCCGGCACCGATCAAGTGCTCAAAATCACGCCTTGGCAACGCCTCGCCGAAAAGATTGCGATGCAGGCGTCCGCTGGTCTCGCCGTCGCGCTCGCGCAAAGCGTCGAGCACGCGAGCCAGACTGTCCTGTTCCAGAGTACTCGCCGCGCGGAAACCCAGAGCGATCGTCTCGTCCGGTTTGCAGATGTCGCATGTCCCGCAGGCCTGGCCGGAATCTTCCCGATCTCCGAAATGGCGTACCAGATGCAGCATCCGGCACTCGTGGCTTTCTGCAAAGCGCGCGATCTGCTCCAGTTGCGCGATCTTGTACTGGCGTTGCTCGCGATACCCTACGTTCCAATCCGAGTGCCCGCGCGCAACATTGTCGTCGAAATCGATCAAGGCACCGCCGTGGATCCAGAGCTTTTCGAGCACGTTTTCCAGTTCGTCACCGTCCATCGACAAACCCGATTGCAGGGCGCTACGCGCTCGGGGTTCCTCGCGGAGCCTTCCGTAGACGCGCGCCAGAACCGACTCCTCGGGGTAGTCGCGGTTCAGGAAATACTCGTGCGTCTTCAGGTCGGCGTAGGAATGAAGCAGGATCGCGCGCGACATATCTCCGTCGCGTCCAGCGCGCCCGATCTCCTGGTAGTAACCCTCCACGCTGCTCGGGAGTGCCGCGTGAATGACCGTGCGGATGTTCGCCTTGTCGATACCCATGCCGAAGGCGATGGTCGCGACGATGACCTCGAGTCGGCCACTCATGAACGCGCTCTGCACGCGCTCGCGCTCCTCGGCGGTCTTGCCCGCGTGGTAGGCGCGCGCCGGGCAAATCGACTTCAGGTTGCGGGCCAGTTCCTCTGCCTTCTTGCGTGTAGGAGCGTAGACGATGGCGGGGCGCCGTGCGGGTTCGGCGAGAATCTCGTTGATCGAGGTCGGTCGCGCCGAGGGCGTCATCTCGACCTGTTCGATCGCGATGTTCGTGCGCCGGAAGCCGTGAATGAAAAGCCCGGCCTTCTCGATGCCCAATTGCTCGACGATGTCGCGTTGTACCAGTGGGGTCGCCGTTGCGGTCAATGCGATCACCGGCGCGGGGCGAAGCAGGGGGAGGCGATCGCGCAGCATGCGGTAGTCGGGTCGAAAGTCGTGGCCCCATTGTGAAATGCAATGCGCTTCGTCGACGGCGATCAGGCAGGGCTTGCGCCGCGCGAGCATTTCAGGAAAACCAGGAACGCCCAGTCGTTCGGGCGCGATGAAAAGGAAGTCGAGTCGTCCGTCGAGATAGTCCTGACAGACCTGTCTCGATTCGAGGCGCGTGCGTCCGGAATGGATGCGCTCCGCGCGCAGGCCCTGCTCCTGCAGTTTGGAAGCCTGGTCATCCATCAACGCGATCAGCGGACTGACGACGAGCGTCGTGGAAGCACGGGCGAGACCGGGCAACTGGTAACACAGCGACTTGCCCGCGCCGGTCGGCATGACCAGCAATACGTCCTTGCCTTCGGTCGCAGCCCGGCAGACCGTCTCTTGGAACGGCCGGAACTGTTCGAAACCGAAGCGACTGCGCAAAAGACCGAGCAGTTCGTCGGGTGGCGTGACGCTCCGGGTCGGTTCGGATTCCGGTCCGCGTTCGGATTCGCTTGTGCGCCGCCGATCCCGGGTATCGGCGCTGTGCGTTCCGTTGAACTCCGCTTGAACCTGCGGCTCTTCCGCGGAGCGGCGAGGCCTCTCTCTCGAACGCGGTGCTGGAGTGGAAGGCGGTCCTGAACGCGCGCGGCCCACGCGTTCGATCACGTCGCGTACGTAGGCTTCGATGCGTTTCATGAATTCGGGCAACTCCGCCTGGCCGCTCTGAATTCGTCCGAGATCGGCCTCCCAGCGGCCTGTCATCACGGGGCTCTTCACGTCGGGATGCACGACCTCGATCAACTGGATGCCGAGATCGGTCGCCAGCAGGGATTTCTTCTCGCGTTCGATGTAACCGCGGGAGAGCAGGGTCTCGATGGTGGATGCGCGGGTCGCGGGTGTCCCCAGCCCCGTTTCTCGCATCGCGTCCGAAAGTTCCTTCTCGTCGAGCGCACGTCCGGCGGTCTCCATTGCCGTGAGCAGCGTGGCTTCGCTGAAGCGACGCGGCGGCTGTGTGCGCTTGGAGATGCTGCGGGCTTCGAGCAGTTCGACGTCCAGACCTTCGCGTAGCTCCGATGGCAGGTCCTGTTCGGTACCCCCGGCACTCTTGCGTGTCGAGCGCGCGCCCAGGGGCTCGAGTACGCGCCAGCCTATCCGATCCACGCGAGTACCGCGACTGCGGAAGCGATCGATCTGCTCGGTGCCGCCAGTTTCAGCGGGATTCGTGATCGCGGTGATTGCGGTCGTGGTTGAGTACAGATGGTCGCGATGCCACGCGCATAGCAATCGCCGACACACCAGATCGTAGATGCGTTCCTCGTCGGAACTCAAACTCACGGATTCTGGTGAAACCGAGGTCGGGATGATCGCGTGATGTTCGGTGACCCGCTTGTCGTCGACGAAGCGTTTTCCGAGCGGCTTTTCTCCGCTCCCGGGCGCGATTTCATCGCCGTAGCGGCCGCGAATGACCGCGACGATTCCGTTGAGGGAAGCGGCGACCGTCTTGGAAAGGTGTCGCGAGTCGGTGCGCGGGTAGCTGAGCAGTTTCTTGCGTTCGTAGAGGCTCTGCGCGATATCGAGGGTCTTCTTTGCGCTGAAGCCAAAAAGCCGGTTTGCGTGGCGCTGCAAGTCCGTCAAATCGTGGAGCAGGGGAGGTGCCAGTTTGTGCTGCTTGGCCTCGACCGACTCGACACGGGACTCTCCCGCGCGCGCGCGGGCGATGATGCGTTCGGCTTTTTCCCCGTCGGCGTCGAGACGCCGGGCGAGTGTCGCGCGCTCCGCCGCATCGGCTCCGGGTTTGCGCACCTGCTCGTCGGGTCGAAACCAGGTGCCTTCGTAGGTATTGCCGTCATCACCGGGGATCTGGAACTTCGCCACGACTTCCAGGTAGTCCTCGGGTACGAACGCGCGAATCGCGAGTTCCCGCTCTACCAACATGCTCAGTGTCGGAGTCTGGACTCGCCCGACCGAAAGAACTTTCTGACCGTCGAGGTGATTGCGATAGGCGAGCGTGTATGCGCGCGACAGGTTCATGCCGACCAACCAGTCCGCCCGACTGCGCCCGCGGGCTGCGTCGGCCAGCGGGTTGTACTGCTGGCCGTCGACCAGGTTTGCGAAGCCCGCGCGGATGGCTTCCTCGGTCAACGACGAGATCCACAAGCGGCGCACCGGTTTGACGCACTCCGCCGCTTCGTAGACGTACCGGAAGATCAGTTCTCCCTCGCGGCCCGCGTCCGTTGCACACACGACCTCTTCGACATCGTCCGCGCTAAGGAACTGCCTGACCAGATCGAACTGATCCCGTGTCTTCTCGTAGACGACCAGCGGCCAGGTTTCGGGAATCATGGGCAATAGATCGGATCGCCACTGCTTCCAATCGGGCCGGATTTCGTGCGGCTGACCGAGGGCTACGAGATGACCGATTGCCCAGGTCACCACATAGCCGCCGCCTCGCAGGCAGCCCTGGCCTCGCTTGTTCGCGCCGAGAACGTGTGCAATATCGCGCGCGACAGAGGGCTTTTCCGCGACCACGAGGATACTCATGGCGCGCCAATCCCCAGCCCGGACCGGGAGGCTCTGTTCGATGCGTCTCTCACCCAGCGTCAGGATAGCGCCTGCGCTCCGACGCTGCAGGCACCTATTGCGAGGGGGGCTCGGGGATCAATCGAGCGATTCGAACACCGCTCGAAGCTGGTTCTCGTCGTGTGAGACGAGCGGGATCGCGCCGTGCTCCGTGACCAGTCTGCGCAGGAAGACGCGCAACTTCTCCAGTCGTTCGGTGGATTCGGGTACCACGAAGCGACTGTAGAGATGGGGTTTGGGCAGGTTCCAGGTCAAGCCGTCGATGTGGTTCACGATATCGCCGAGGAGAACGAAACTCCTCATTCCGTCTCCCGTGCGGACGTGAGCGATGAACACGGTCGAACCCGGTGTGTGTCCGCCCGCGGGCAGCACGAGAAGGCCCGGGAATCGAGCCACGGTTTGCGGCGCATCGCCTTCGATGATCTCGTGGCGGGCGCAGGCCGCCGACGAGACCTGTGCGTGTGAACCTCGCGTCGTGAAATTGAGTTCGGTCGCCTGTGTGCGCGTCTGGATCAGGCGTAGACGGCCGGGGAGTGTCTCGCAAAGCTCCGTGAGGCCTGCGGTGTGGTCGGCGTGCAGGTGTGTGAAGGCCAGGCCGGCAAGGCTCGAAACGCGCTCTCCGAGCAGGTCCCTCGCCGAAGCGCGAAACTCGATCGGATCGCCGCCGGAGAGGAGTTCGATCGGGGCGCCGAACCCGGGCGCCGATGCCGCATCCAGCCCGGCGTCGATCAGGAAGATCCGCCCATCCGGCCAGGTGAGCGCAAAAGCGGAGTGGCTCATGACGTAGGGCTCGTCGGGATTCGGGTCGAGCCCGGGCTGGAGAACACCGGAGCGCGGCATCTTCTGGCTGGCGGTGTTCAGCCACTCGATCTTGATCGGGAACGAGTCGTTCTCGTCGTAGGACAGCGCGCTTCCGGGGGACGGTAGCGGCGGCTCGATCCGATCGATGGCTCGGTGAGCCAGTGCCAGGCCTACACCCGCGAATACGAGAGCCGCCAGCAGCAGAATGCCGAGTCCCTGCAAGAATTTTCGCACGGATCCCCCTCGCGCGACAGGATACCCGAACACGATTGGGAAGGTCGGAGTAGACTTCCGGCCACGGAGGAGTCGTGCATGCCAGGGCAGGAGTTCGAAAATCATTCGGGTCGCATCTATTGCGCCGCAGGCTGGGCACTGCAGCGCGACGCGTTCGACTCCGAGATGATTCCGCGTTTCTCCGAATGCTGAATATGCAACGTTGCGGGTATCGACTCGTTCTTGCCCTGCTCGCGCTATCGCTCGCAACCGGAGAGCTTCGCGCCGAACCCTGGCCGGCGGATGCGGGCGAGGAAGTGGGGCGTTCCGGAGAGGGGGATGGCTTGCCTCCCGGGCTGGAGCCGAGTGGCGCTGTCTGGCACCCGCGACTCGAGCTTCTGCTCGTCGTCGATGACAATGGTTTCATCATTCCCCACGACCCGGACACGGGAAACAGCGATTTCTGGTACGTGGACCACGATCTCGAAGCGGTTGCGATTGCCGATCCCCGGAGTTCGCTGATCTACCTGGGACTGGAGCATCCGGATGCAGTGCTGGAATTTGATATCGAACTCGGCGAATTCACCGGTCGGACCTGGAACCTGACGCCCTGGATGACGGGGCCGGATGATCGCGGTCTCGAGGCGCTGACCTTCGCAGATGGATTGTTTTACGCGGGACTCCAGGCCGACGGCAAGATCTACGTCTTTTCGCTGGAAGACGGGGACAATGTGAAGCACCGGGAGACGATTCCCGGCGCTCGAGACTCCGATCTATCCGGTCTGCATTTCGACGCTGCAACCCGGACGCTGCTGGCCATCTACGACGAGCACGATGTGCTGGTCGAGATGTCGCCTTCCGGAGACGTCGTGCGCGAGTACGATCTGCCCGGCAAGGCCCAGGAAGGTGTCGCACTCCTTCCCCACTGCGAGGCCGGTTCCGACGAGGCGACGCTCTTCATCGCGGGCGATGACGGCGGCGAGCTCTGGCGCTACCGCGGCTACCCGTGGTCGTGTCCCGGTCTCGGCACCGAGTGGATCCTGGGCCTCGCGTCGCTCGCCCTCGTCATCGCTCTTGCTTCTCTGCACTACTGGCGTCGCTCGCGCAAATTGAGGTAATACGACAGGCCATGAAATCCCATTCACTCTCCGTCATCGCCGCAACACTCCTCGTGTTCACGAGCTCTGCGACCCCGCTTCTGGCCGGGGAAGCGGATTCGCCCGGACTTGTCGTGCTCCTGGTGATCGATCAATTGCGACGTGATCGACTCGACGACACGCTTCCCAGAGGCTTGGGTCGGATCGTGCGCGAGGGTCGCGTGTACGACCAGGGTGTACTCGACCACGCCATGACGGAAACCTGTCCCGGGCACGCCACGATGCTCACGGGCCAGCATCCGGGCCGCGTCGGGGCGCCTGGCAATCGCTTCATCGATCCCGAAAGTGGCCGCGCTGCCTACTGCGTCGCGGATCCGCAGCCCTCGGGGGTCGTGCTCGGCGGACTCGCCGAAGAAGGCGGCCGCTCGCCGCGAAATCTGCGCGCAACGACGCTCGGGGACTGGATGAAGGCCCGGGATGCGAAGACGCGGGTGTTCAGCGTCTCGGGCAAGGATCGCGCGGCCATCGCCATGGGCGGCCAGCGACCCGACGCAGCCTACTGGCTCAACAAGAAGGGCGACGTCGGCTTCACGACCAGTCGTTACTACCTGGCCGAATTACCGGCCTGGGTGAAGGCGTTCAACGGCGAGGATCCGTTGCACGACGGCTTTCTGGCCGGGCTTCCCGCCACCTGGACCCACGATCCCGAATTCGCACAGAACCCGAAGCGTCCCGACGATTTTGCGGGGGAATCCGAGGACAAGTCGCGCACCAGCGGGCATCCCCTGTACGACGCGGATCCGCAGGAGTTCGCCGACAATCTGTATTTCTCGCCCTATCTGGACGAGGTGACGCTGGCCTTTGCGCGCAAGCTGGTCGAGCAGGAGAACCTCGGCGGGGGTTCGCGCACCGATGTGCTGGCCGTATCCCTTTCGAGCACCGACCTGATCGGTCATCTCTACGGACCGTATAGCCACGAGTCGCGCGATGGCCTGCGGCGACTCGATGTACTGGTCGGGGAATTCCTGAGTTTCCTGGAAGCCCGACTGGGCAAGGGACGAGTTCTGCTCGCTCTGACAGCCGACCACGGGGTGCTGCCCCTGCCGGACTGGCTCGAACAGACGGGCGAGAGCGAGTGTTCGGTCGAGGGTGGACGGATCGGACTGAAGTCCATGGGAGCCGGATTGCTCTGGGATCTGCACCGGCGTTTTACCTGGATTCTCACCTGGCCCAAGGAGTGGATCACATTTGCCGGAACACAGATTTCCGTCAATCGGGACGTCGCGAAAGCGCAAGGCGTCGAGGTCGCGGAAATCGTTTCCGCGGTAGAAGACTACCTGGAAAGGCAACCGGGTATCGCCCGCGTATGGAACAAGGAAGAGATTCGCAGCGGGACCGACGCGCTCGCCGAACTCTATCGCCACTCCTACGACCCAGAACGCAGCGGAGATCTGCTCATCCAGATCGAGTCCACCTGCCTGATTTCTCCGTTCGACGTGGGGACGACACACGGAACGCCCAATCTGTACGACCGCGCCGTGCCGATCGTTTTCTGGGGCACCGGTATCGAGCCTTCGCACCGCTCCGAAGCGGCGCGAACCGTCGATATTGCGCCGACCCTTGCTCGGCGCCTCGGTCTGACTCCGCCCGAAGGTCTGGACGGTCAACCGCTGTTCTGACGCCGTGGTAAGCTGGCTCCGGTGAGCATCGCTGAAGAGCCCGTCGTCGAGATGGACGCCCCGGCCGCCCCCTCGGCGCGCGAGGAGCGACTGCCGTTATCGGTGATCCTCGACCTGATGGCGCCCACCGTGGGCACGGGCTTCATGTTCTTCCTGGTCAGTCTGTACCTGATGAAGTTCGCGACCGATGCGCTCTTGATCGGACCGGCCTTCATGGGAACCGTCTTCGGCCTCTCGCGTATCTGGGACGCGGTCTCGGATCCTGTGGTCGGCTACCTGAGCGATCGCACGGATACGCGCTGGGGGCGGCGCCGCCCCTGGGTGTTGGCCGCGACCCTTCCCGTGAGCGCGGCCTTTTTCATGGTGTGGAGTCCCCCCGAAACCATCGTGGGTAGCGCGCTCGAGATGTACATGGCCCTGGGCGTGTTCGGTTTCTACACGGCGATGACGATCTTCATCGTGCCGCACACCGCGCTCGCCGCCGAGCTGACCGACAGCTATCACGATCGCACGCGCATCTTCGGCATCCGCCACGTCACCTGGAACGCGGGTTCACTCCTCGCCCTCGCGGCCATGTATTTCTTGATCAGCAGTGAGGAAGGCGAACGCGAACTCTCCAGCAATCTCGCGATCGGGGCCGCGCTGGTCACGGGTGTCGCGATCTTGTGGACCTTCCTGCGCACGCGGGAGCGAGTCGAGTTTCAAGGACGCGGTGGCACGAATCCCTACGCCTCCTTCCGCGATATCCTGAAGAACCCGCACGCGCGTCTGCTGCTGATCGTCTTCACGATCGAAAACCTGGGCAGCGCGACGATCGGAATCCTGACGCCCTATGTCGCCGAGTACATCGTGGGCCGTTCCGATCTGACCGTCCTGTTCATCCTCGCGTACCTGGTCGCGAGTATCGCCTTCGTCCCGATCTGGCTGCCTCTCTCGCGACGCTTTGGCAAGAAGCGCCTCTGGTTGGTTTCCATGTTGATGACCGGCGTGTGTTTCGGCGGCATGTTCTTTTTGCAAGAGAACTCCGTCGTCCTGATTACGAGCCTGGCCTTCCTGGCGGGTACCGCTGCGAGTTGCGGGGCGATGATGAGTCCTTCGATCCAGGCCGATATCATCGACTACGACGAGTACAGCTCGGGCGAACGGAAAGAGGGCGCGTACTTCGCCGCCTGGAACTTTGCCTATAAGGGCGCCACGGGCATCACGCTCATGCTCACGGGCTACGTTCTCAGCTTCTCGGGCTTCGTTCCCAATGTGGAACAGACCGAGACCGCCAAGTTCTGGATCCTCGCACTCTACTCGCTCTTCCCACTGGTCTGTTACGGAATCGGAACCGTTCTCTTTACCCGGTTCTCGCTCGACGAAGCGGAGCATCAGCGGATTCGCGCCGCACTGGACCAGCGCCGGGGGAACGCGCCATGATGCGCGTCGCATGCAAGAACGAGCACCCGCGGAGCCGACGGTAACACCCGGGGCTCCATCGAGTACGATGGAACCGGGGTTTTCCTGGTTCGTCGGAGGCGTGGCGTCCTGGTTCGCCGCCTTCGGTATGCAGTCCGCTGTTTTTAGTTGGTTGCTGGTGGGCGTACTCGACCAGCCCGCCGAATGGGTCGGAGTGGCGCAGACGGCCAATATGCTGCCATCACTGGTCCTGCTCTTGTTCGGAGGTGCGCTGGCCGATCGTTACGATCCGCGCCGAGGACTGGTCTGGATTCACCTGATCGCAGTGCTGCCCGTGCTCGTGCTCGCGGCCGCGGTCGCCGGCGGCACGCTCACCGTGTACGGATTGATCGGCTTCGCCCTATGCCAGGGCACGGTCAATGCCTTTGCGATGCCCGCACGTGACTCGCTGCTCTCGCGCGTTTCGGGTAGCGATATGATGCGCGCCGTGACCTGGATGACGGCGGCGCAATTCGGCTTCCAGAGCCTAGGAACTCTGGCTGCGGGTGCAGCGGACTGGGTTGGAACGACTTCGATCCTCCTGCTCCAGGCGTTGGTATTAGGTCTCGGCGGATTGGTCATGTTGCGGGTTCCCAGCGTCGAAAAGATTCCGAGCCAGCGCGTGGCCTTGCGCGAGACGCTCGGGGAAATCGCGGAAGGTCTGCGACTGGTCGCGGATACACCGAATCTACGCCTCCCTCTACTGCTCGTCCTGGCGGTGGGGATGCTATTCGTCGGTCCGTTCATCGTGCTGATTCCACTGATCGTACGCGAGGTCTACCAGGGAACCGCGCAGCAACTCGCCTTCGTGCTTTCGCTGTTTCCGATCGGAACCATTGCCGGATCGCTCGTGATCCTGATGCGCGGTGGAGTTCAGCGAAAAGGCCTGGCGGCATTGCGCGCCCTGGTGATCGGTTCGCTGGCGCTCGCCTCGATCGGTCTCGGACTGCCTTTCTGGGGAATGGTGCTCGCGAGTTTCCTGTGGGGGATGTGCGGAGCCTTCTTCATCAACTGCAGTCGCACGCTCTTTCAGGAGGCGGCCCCCGCCGCCCAGCGCGGAAGGGTCCTGGCGGTCTACCAGTTCGGTTTCAGCGGTTCCGCACCGATCGGTGCACTTGCGGCGGGTTTCGGGAGCGCCTGGCTCGGACTGCTGCCCACACTGATCGCTTTCGGCGCGACGATGCTGGTCGTCGTGACCTGCGCCGCGATCTTTACCGATGCGCGGCACATGCGCTGAACTCAGTTTGAGTTGTGGTCCGAAGAATGTGCCTTTCGAGTCCGCAGGTCTTCTCGGACCAGGCCATCTGGACCGTTCCCTGGACTCAGTACGCGTACGAGAGTTCGTGACTCTGCCCACCCGGCAGTCTGCGGGTCGGAATGCGCCGCTCGTAGCAGCGCTTCAACCAGATCGGAAGATCCATCCGAGAAGCAAACAAGCGCTGCCCCAGCAATGCTCGAACCGAGTAGCGCCGCTGCGTGATCCCCAGGTACTGCGCCGGAGTCTCATCCCGGCGACGCTCCGAACGAGACTTCACGTAGTTGCGCCACACCTCCCAGATGGCCATACGGTACATCCCACACTGGCGGCGCTTCGAAAATGCGATCGTCTCCCGCTTGTGGTTGGCCCCCGTGTGGCGAAGCAGTAGATCCGCCAGGTTCACCGGAAACAGAGGGTTGCGGGGCGTGCGACTCGCCTTGGACGAGATCGTGCGATGGCGGATCTCCCG
>JAAELY010000056.1 GCA_024226335.1 bacterium | reverse complement strand
CGATGATCAGCTTACACATCGCTCCCACGTGGCGCTTCGTGATGTAGTCCTCCAGATGCATGGTCTTGCGCGCGATCAGCATCAGGGTGAGCACCATCGCCAGGCCGGAGAAGATGGCCCCCGACACGAAATAGGGTGGGAAGACCGTCGTGTGCCATCCTGGAATGAGCGAGGTCGCGAAATCGAAGCTGACGATGGTGTGCACGGAGAAGACCAGCGGCGTCGCCAGTCCGGCGAGCAGCATGTAGACCGTCTCGTAGCGGCTCCAGGTGCGCATCGAGCCGTCCCAGCCAAGGGAGAAGAAGCGGCACAGGGCGCGCTTGACCTTCGACTTCGTGCGGTCGCGCAGGGTCGCCAGGTCCGGGACCAGGCCGATGTACCAGAAGCCGAGCGAGATCAGGAAATAGGTCGAGATCGCGAACACGTCCCAGCACAGGGCCGAGCGGAAGTTGATCCACAACGGCCCGCGGGTATTCGGGTAGGGGAAGACGAAGAACGCCAGCCAGGGCCGCCCCATGTGGATCAGCGGGAAGAGCCCGGCGCACATCACCGCGAAGATGGTCATCGCTTCCGCCGAGCGGTTGACCGCCGTGCGCCACCGCTG
>JAAELY010000055.1 GCA_024226335.1 bacterium | reverse complement strand
TGACGTTCCCTACGCTGTGCCATCATGAGAAACTTGGTCATCCTCGTCGCCCATCTGCTGAGGACTGTCGCGAGGCTTCTTGGACCAGGCGGGGCCAAGGCTGTCGTTGCGGACAGCCTGCTGATGAAGCACCAGCTGCTGGTCATCAACCGGTCTCGCCATCGCGCGCCCAATTTCTCGACGCTAGACCGGATTCTGCTCGGCTTCTGGTCGCTGTTTCTCGCTCCAAGCCGGATCTCGCGGGCAGCGGTCATCATTCGACCATCCACGCTGCTGAGATTTCACGAGGCTCTGAAGAAGCGCAAGTATCGCCTGCTCTTCTCATCGCACAACAGGTGCAAGCCAGGTCCCAAAGGGCCATCGCAAGAACTCATCCAGGTGATCGTCGAACTCAAGCAGCGCAATCCACGGTTCGGGTGCCCGCAGATTGCGCTCATCATCCGGAGGACCTTCGGCGTGGAGATCGACAAGGATGTGGTCCGCCGGGTGCTGGCCAGACACTATCGACCGGAGCCTGGGGGCGGCGGGCCGTCCTGGCTGACGTTCGTCGGACACATGAAGAACAGCCTATGGAGCGTTGATCTGTTCCGGTGCGAATCGATCACGCTGAAGACCCACTGGGTGCTGGTCGTGATGGACCAGTTCACTCGCCGGATCATCGGCTTCGGTATACAAGCTGGCGATGTCGATGGAATAGCGCTGTGCCGAATGTTCAACCACGCCATCGCCAGACAGGGCATCCCTCGCTACCTCAGCTCCGACCATGACCCTCTGTTCGAGTTTCATCGCTGGAAAGCGAATCTGCGGGTTCTTGAAGTCGACGAGCTGAAAACGGTCCCCTTTACGCCGACTTCCCATCCTTTTGTGGAACGTCTAATAGGCACAATCCGGCGAGAGTTTCTAGATCACGTGCTGTTCTGGAATTTGGTCGATCTCGAGAGCAAGCTATCGACGTTTCGCGATTACTACAACCTCGAACGCGTTCACAG